>JAJYDP010000029.1 GCA_021777365.1 Chloroflexota bacterium
CGCGCCAGGTCGAGCGGCGAGGGCGAAGTGAGGGCCTGGAGGGTGCCCGCCCCGGCAACCGCCAGCCCGGCACCGGCCGCGGCGAGCCCGGCCAGGAGCGCCACGACGATGCCGGCCGCGAGCCCGGCCCAGGCCAGCGAACTGCGGTGGCGATGGCGGCGCAGCGTCGTCCGGGCGACCAGGACCCGGCGCGCCGGACGCCCGTCGCCGGATCCCGGCTTCATCGATCAGGTTCTCGTGTCAACGCCACTCGATGGTCGGGTCCGGAGGGCGCCGTTTGCGACTCCGCGGGGGGCGTGGGCATAACAAACCGCCGTCATCCGGCGGCGCGGCACGGACGCCCCGCCGCACGGTCGTGACGCAGGCGTAGCGCGGCCGTGACGCAGGCGTAGCGCTGCTGCGCTGCCCGATGCGCGCCTGCAGCCGAGCGCGGACCATACTGTTCCCGAAGTCGGCGCGCTCCCGTCTCCGACGCTCCACGCCGCCGCAGGGCTCCGGAGGACCGGATGACGCCACCACTCCCGGCCCGCCGTCGGGTGGACGGGCAGGCAGCTCCCGGGCCGCGGTCCACTGCCGCCGGCCGTGGGGAAGATCCCGCGGGCGACCGCGCGATCGGCGCCCGGGCCGCGCGGCGCGGCGTGGGCAGCGGCCGGACCAGGCGGCACCTCGCGCGCTTGCGGCAGGGGCTGCCCCGGATCACGCTGCTGCTCCTGATCACCGCCCAGCTCGCGGACCTGGCCACGTTCGGGGTGGCGGTCCACGCGCTCGGGATCGACGGGGAGATCGGCCCGCTGCGGGTCGTGTACCGGATGGCCGGCTTCGGCGGCGTCGCCCTGGCCAAGCTGCTGGCGCTGGCCGCGATGATCGTGATCCTCGAGTTGTACAACCGGCGGACCGGCGGGGGCAGGTGGCTGGGGATCGTGGTGGCGCTGATGGGGATCCTCGGGGCGGCCACCAACGTGCTGGCCCTGCTGTAGGTGTCGGGCCGTCCCGGCGGGCGTCAGAAGCCGGCGGGCGTCAGAAGCCGGCGGGCGCCAGAAGCCGGCGGGCGTCAGAAGGGGGGCCAGGGGATCGCCGGCCGCTCCGGGTCGGGCTGCGGGAACCGCCCGGAGGCCAGGAGATCCTCCAACCGGCGCGAGATGGCGGCCACTTCGCGTCGCGAGAGCAGCTCGCGCAGGCTCGCGCCGAGCTCGCCATCCAGGGCGGTCCGCAGTCGCTCCAGCGTGCCGCGTTCCTTCGCGCCGAGCGGGCGGCCGCGCCAGCCCCACAGGACCGTGCGCAGCTTGGGCTCCGCGGCGAAGCAGATCCCGTGGTCCACGCCGTGGACGTGGCCGCCCGGGACCGGCAGCAGGTGGCCGCCCTTCCGATCCGCGTTGTTGACCACCGCGTCGAAGAGCGCGATGCGGCGCAGGCGCCGATCGCTTCGCCTCACCAGGTCGACCACGTCGACCGACTCGTCGACGTCCACCCAGCGCTGGACCATGCCGCGCCCGAACGGACCGTCGCGCAGCACGGTGGGGGGCGCGATCGCCCACCCGGCGGCCTCGGAGACGAGATAGGCGGCGCGCTCGCGGTTGGCGAGGGTGCCGACCGGGAAATCCCACAGCGGGCGCTCGCCGCGCACGGGCTTGTAGACGCACGCCAGCTCCGCCTCTGCGCCGTCGGGACCAGGGCCCCGGACACGGCAGTAGAGGACAGCGTTCGAGGCATCCACCAGGCGCCCGACGATCTCGAGCTCGCCCTCGCCCAGGATCCGCAGCGCCTCTGCCGTGGCGGAGGCAGGCGGCCGCGCGGGTTCCCGGCTCGCTGCTCCCCGCTCGTCGCCGGCCATGTCAGTGGATGTGGCCGTTCCTCCGCGGGCAGATGTGGCCCTCCGGGTTCAGCGGCATGCCGCAGAACGGGCAGGGCGGACGGCCCGCGGCGACCACGCGCTGTGCGCGATCAACGAAGGCGCGGGCGACACCGGCCGGGATGTGCACGCGCAGCAGGTCGGGCCCCTCCGAGGCGTCGTCCTCGTCCTCCTCGTCGGGTTCGTCCTCGCCGTCCTCGACCTGGGCCCGTGCCTCCACCACGATCGCGTGCTCCTCACCGTCCCAGGCCAGGAGCATGGTCCCCACCCGGAACTGCTCGACCAGGGGTTCGTCGAGCGGCTGGGTGTCCTGCAGCGCCTCGGGCAGCTCGGCGGGCACGTCCACCCCCCGCCGACGCATCTCGTCGAGCAACTGGCCCATCCGCTCGGCCAGCACCACGACCTGCTCCTTCTCGACGACCACGCTGACAAGCCGGGTCCCGCTTCGCGCCTGCAGGAAGAAGGTGCGGTGTCCCGGCTCCCCCACCGTCCCGGTGGTGAAGCGATCGGGATCGTCGAACGTGAAGATGCGTCGAGGCATCGGTCCTCCGTGGTGCAGCGGTGCCGCGTCGGGCGAGTCTACGACGCCCGGCCCGCACCGCCTCCGACGACGGCATCGCTGCCGCGGTGGGAGCGGCGCCTGCGCGGGCGCAGATCCTCCAGGTCGCCCGTGTCGTTCACCCGGACCACGAACGGCCGCAGCTCCTCGTAGCGGACCACGCTGAGCGAGCACGGGTCCACGTGGACCCGCTGGAACTGGTCCAGGTGCATGCCGAGCGCGTCGGCCAGGATCGCCTTGATCACGTCACCGTGACTGCAGAGCGCCCAGGTGGCGTCGGCACCAAGGCGCGTGTTCCAGTCGCGCACGGCAGCCACTGCCCGTGCCTGCGTGTCCCGGAGCGCCTCCCCGCCGGGGAAGGTCGCGGCCGACGGATGCACCTGGACGACCTTCCAGAGCGGCTCGCGCGCCAGCGACCGCAGGTCCCGGCCGGTCCAGTCGCCGTACTGGACCTCGGCCAGGCGCTCGTCGGTCTCCGGCGAGCACGCCCGGCCCTCGGCCACGATGGCCGCGGTCTCCAGGCAGCGTTCCAGGGGGGACGACACGATCGCCGCCAGTGGCACCGGGTGCAGACGATCGCGCAGCGCGGCGGCCTGGCGGCGCCCGCGCTCGTCCAGGTGCACCCCCGGCGTCCGGCCGGTGAGGAATGTTCCGGTGGCCGCGGTCAGGCCGTGCCGGATGAGCAGGACGGTCGTCACCCCGTCATGGTACGTGGACGGCGAGGGATCGCCCGCGGAGGAGCCGGAGTGCATGCCGCGGGGCAGGACCGCGCAGTCGCCGGCGGCCGCGCCCTGCGCGGCCGTGCCCTACGCGGCCGCGCCTACGCGGCCGGCTCGTCGCTCTCCCGGCCGATCGCGCGCTCCAGCCAGGGGAACCACGCCAGGAGCGCGACCAGCACGCCCTCCGCGGCGCTGGACGGCACCACCAGGTCGGCCGCGGCGCGCACCTCGGGGCCTGCCGTCTCCATGGCCGCGGAGTGGCCGGCCTCCGCGAGCATCTCCAGGTCGTTCCGCCCGTCACCGATCGCGGCGACCTCGGACATCCGGAGACCGGCGCGCGCCGCGACCACGCGCAGGGCCGCGCCCTTGCTGACGCCGGGCCCGAGGAACTCGATCCCGAACTCGTCCCCCCACGTGATCGAGAGCCGATCCCCGAACCGCTCGCGGGCCGCCCGCTGGATCTCGGCGTGACGGCCCGGGGAGGTGAAGAGGAACGTCCGGATCACGCCGTCCCCCGCCGTGGTCTCCAGCGACGGCACCAGCTCCATGCGGGCTCCCTCTGCATACATCGGCCAGGAGAGCGCGCGCAGGTCGGCGGTCAGCCGCTCGGCCCGGTAGCCATGCTCGTAGCCGAGGATCGGCTCGAGGCCGTGCTCGCGCGCGAACGCCAGCTGCTCGAGCACCGCCTCCCGCTCCTGGGGTGCCGACCAGACCCGGTCGCCCTCCGCGGCGCCGGCGACCAGGCCACCCTGCATCAGGACATGGGGGCCCGACAGGCCGAGCTGCTCGGCGATGGGGGCCGCGCTCCACCTGGACCGCCCGGTGGCCATGATCACCCGGACGCCAACCGCGCCGAGGGCGCGCACCGCGGCACGCGATCGATCGGGCACGTGGCCGTGCGGATCGAGGAGGGTGCCGTCGAGGTCGATGGCGACGAGGCGAGGTGCTGCTGCGTCCACGAGTTCTCCCGCAGGATGGGCCGTCGCAACGGTCACTGGATCGTTCATCGCCGTCATCGTGACGCATCCCCTCACGGTTCGCATGTCCGGCCGGTGAACGGCGTGTAAGCAGGCGCTCGAGGGGCGCCGATCCCGGGTTGCGTCGGGCGGTATCCGGCGCCGCTCGGCGGGCCTACCTACCCGGATGGGCAGGTCCGACCTGCCTGACCGGACATGCCGAGCGACAGGAGTACCTTCCTGCGATGGGCCGGTCGGCCCTTGAGCGGGGTGGTGGTCGCACGGTGTACTGGACGCCGAGGCGCGGCTCCCGGATCCCCCCTCCGGACGCCGCGCCCCTACTGTTTCCCGGACCCTCCCGACGATCACCTCGGCGCTCGCGCCGCTGCGCCCACGCTCCTGGCGCGGCCGGCGAGGTTGCCGGGGAAGCCCCATCCCGGTCGAGCCGTGACGCCGTGCCGGCGCCCCTGCCGTGCCGGCGCTCCTGCCGTGTCGGCCCCCTGCCGGGCTGGCGGCCCCGCGGGCCGGTTGCCGTACCCTGACGTGCATGACTGCCGATCCGTCCCCGGTCCAGCCCGCCCCCGGTCCGAGCCCCGTGTCCGGCCCTGCTCCGGGGGCACCGGGCATCCCGCCAACCTGGTCGAGCAGCGCCAAGGAGGCGGTCGGGACGTCCCACTACGCCAGCCGGGTCTGGTTCACCGTCGGGCGCGGGATCCTGAACGAGGTCTACTGGCCGCGCGTGGACCGGCCCCAGATCCGCGACCTGGGATTCATCGTCGCCGACGGCGCCGGCTTCTGGAGTGAGGTCAAGCGCGACGCGCGGTCGGAAGTCAGGAACGTGGAGCCGGGTGTGCCGGCCGTGGTGGCGGTGCACCGGCACGAGCGCTACGAGCTCGCCCTGCGCATCTGCGCCGACGACCACGCCGACGTGGTCCGGATCGAGGCCCGCCTGGACGATCGGCGCGATCCCGGGGATCCCGACCGGGCGGCGCACCCGCTGCGCCTGTACCCGCTGCTGGCCCCGCACCTCGGGTTCAGCGGCGTGCACGACCGCGCATGGACCGGCACGTACAAGGGGCACCCGATGCTCTTCGCGGCCAACGCACCCTACGCGCTGGCGCTCGCTTCCGACCCTGCACCGCTGCGTCAGTCGGTCGGCTACGTGGGTGCCTCGGACGGCTGGCAGGACTTCGCGCGCAACGGTCGCATGACCTGGACGTACGGCTCGACCGGCGCGGGCAACGTCGCCGGGATGACCGAGATCGCGCTCGATGACGGCGTCGCGCACCTCGCCCTGGGCTTCGGGGAGCTGCCCGAGGAGGCCGCCCTCCAGGTCACCTCCGCGCTGGCCGGGCACTTCGAGCCGGCCTGGGAGGAGTACGTCGGCAACTGGCGCTCGTTCCTGCACACCTGTGCCCCGCCGCCCGCGGAGCTGGGCGAGGAGCTCACCGCGCTCTACCTGGACTCCGCCGCCGTGCTGCGGACGCACCAGGACCGGACCTCGCCGGGAGCCACGGTGGCCAGTCTCTCCATCCCCTGGGGCAACGCCCGCAACGACCTGGGCGGCTACCACCTGGTCTGGTCGCGCGACCTGGTCGAGTCGGCCGGCGCGCTGGTGGCGCTCGGAGCCCGCGCATCCGCCAGGCGAACGCTGGCCTACCTGGTCGCGACCCAGGAGCCCGACGGGCACTGGGTCCAGAACCAGTGGGTCGACGGCGTCCCCTACTGGCGCGGCGTCCAGCTGGACGAGGCGGCCTATCCCATCCTGCTCGTGGGTGCCCTCCGGCGTTCCGGTGCCGCCCACATGCACGGGCGCGCGGCCGACGAGGCCGCCGCGTTCGCCCACCTGGTCACCGAGACCGCGCTGGACCGGATGATCGCCGCCGCGGCGTCGTTCATCGCGCGCACCGGGCCCTCGACCCAGCAGGACCGCTGGGAGGAGAACGCCGGGCTCACGCCGTCGACGCTCGCCCCCGTCGTCGCCGCCCTGGTGGACGCGGCCGCCTTCCTGCCCGGGCCGGCGGCCGCCTACTGCCTCGAGCTGGCCGACGACTGGAACGCCTCGATCGAGGAGTGGACCTACGCGCGCGGCACGCCGCTGGCACGCGCCCACGGCGTGGACGGCTACTACGTGCGGATCGCCTCGCCGGACGTGCTGGGCGGGGCTCCCATCTCCACGCCGGTGCCCGTCCGGAACCGCCCGGCGGGCCGGGGCACCGTCCCGGCCGACGAGATGCTCGGCACCGACTTCCTCGCCCTCGTGCGGTTCGGGCTCCGCCGCCCGGACGACCCCCGGATCCTCGCCACGCTGGCGGTCACCGACGCCCTCCTGCGCACCGACACGCCCGGCGGCGCGGTCTGGCACCGCTACACCGGTGATGGCTATGGAGAGCACGCCGACGGCGCGCCGTTCGACGGCACCGGCATCGGGCGGGGCTGGCCGCTGCTGGTCGGCGAGCGCGGCCACTACGAGCTCGAGGCGGGACGGGACGCGCGCCCCTACCTCGAGACCATGCGCCGACTTGCGTCGGCGGGCGGCATGCTGCCGGAGCAGACCTGGGACGCGGAGGACGTGCCCGGGCGCGGACTCCGTCGTGGCCGACCGTCGGGTTCGGCGATGCCACTCGCCTGGGCGCACGCGGAGTACGTCAAGCTGGCCCGCTCCGTGGCGCTCGGCCGTGCGATCGACAGGCCCGAGGCGGCCTGGCGGCGCTACCAGGGCCAGCGCCCCGCCGCGACACGGGCCACGTGGCGGTTCACGGCCCCCAGGCCCACGATGATGGCAGGGCGGATGCTCCGCTTCGAGCTGCTCGCCCCATGCCGGGTGCATTGCTCCGTGGACGGGTGGGTCACGGTCCGGGACGTCGACGCCCGTGACACCGGCCTCGGGGTCTGGGTCGCGGACATCCCCGGCTCCGATCGGCTGCCGCCGGGCGCCGCGGTCGACGCGACGTTCTACTGGCCGGAGGTCGACCGCTGGGAAGGCCGCGACGTGCGGGTGGTGGTGACCGACCAGGGGACTTGACTAGCGGTAGCTCGCGATATATCGTGATGGCGCACGACAGGTGCGGCAGTCCATCACGAGGTGAAGACGAGCATGTTCGATCAGGGACGACACGGACGGTGGGAGGAGCAGGGGGGCGCCGCAGGGCGACACCGCGGGCACCATCGGGATCGCACCGGGCCGGGGCCCCTCGGTGGTCCGGGCGGCCCCTGGGGATCCGGGCCGCAGGGCGGACCGGGAGGGTTCGGCTCCCGGGGAGGCCCGCAGGGCTTCGGTCCGCAGGGCGGCGGGCCCGGTGGCCTCGGACCACGGGGCGGCGCCCGCGGTCACCGGCAGCGTCCGTTCGGCGATCTGTTCCGCGGGCGGGGGCCCATGGCGCGTCGTGGCGATGTGCGCGCCGCGATCCTGGCCCTGCTGGCGGAACGGCCCATGCACGGGTACCAGGTCATCCAGGAGCTGGAGGCGCGGAGCGGCGGGCGATGGCGCCCCAGCGCCGGGTCGGTCTACCCCACGCTCCAGCAGTTGGAGGACGAGGGCCTGGTGCACGGCGACGACGTCGGCGGCCGGCGGGTCTTCGACCTGACCGACGCGGGACGCGCCGAGGCGGCGCGCCGGAGCGATGCCGCGGGCGCGCCGTGGGACACGGCCGGGCGCGCGGCCGATGACGGCGCATTCGATCTGCGCCAGCTGGCGTTCCAGGTGGGAGCCGCGGCGATGCAGGTGGCCCACGTGGGATCGGCGGGTTCGCTCGAGGCGGCGCGCGCCATCCTCGTCGACGCTCGACGCAGCCTGTACCGGCTGCTCGCCGAGGACGAGGCGGCCCCATCGGCCGATCCGGGTCCGGGCGCCGAAGCCCTCGGGCCGGACTCGCCGGAGGGCTGACGGTTCGAGGATCCCGGCGCCGGGCGATGTGCCGGCCGGCACGGTCCTCCGGTATGGCGAACGGCACGTCACGTCGCCAAACGGCCCAGTGCAATGTGCGAACAAGCGCCCAACGGGGAGTGACTCTTGGCCATCTCCGCACGCACGGTCCTTCGCCGACCATGTCGACAGGAAGGACGGGACACGTGAGGCGGCTCACGGAAGGGGAGCCGGCGGGTCCCGACAAGGAGATCAGATGAACGGCACGTACGGCAAGGCCGCCGCGATCATGCGGATCGCACTCGGCTTCGGCTTCCTCTACGCGGGCCTGGAGAAGGTGCTCCAGCTGTCCGGCGGAGGCCCATTCAGCGCGGCGGGCTTCCTGAAGTTCGCGACCCTCGGCGCGCTCCCGGGCTCCAACCCCAAGGTCGTGGTCAACCCCACCCATGATCTGTGGGTCTCCCTCGCCGGCAACGGCACGCTGATGCCGATCATCAACTTCCTTGTCCAGTTCGGTGAGATCGCGATCGGCATCGCGCTGATCCTGGGCCTCGCCACCCGCTTCGCGGGGATCATGGGCGCGCTCCTGACGGGCCTCTTCTTCGTGGCCTCGTGGAGCTTCGCGACCGGCGTCATCAACGAGGACTTCCTCTACATGGCGCTCTCCGCCTACCTGGCAGTGATCGGCGCCGGCGCGGTGTGGGGCCTGGACGGCTACCTCGCCCGCACCCAGCTCCTGGCCAAGACCCCGCTGCGCGTGTTCGTGGCCTGACCCCCCGACGTCCGGGTCCGTCTGGGCCCGCCGCATGTGGCGGGCCTGACGGGCGGGCCGATCCTCCGGCCCTTCCACGGACGATCGTCCGGCCCGTCAGACAGAAACCGCCGGAGTGCGCTCCGGCGGTTTCTGCATGTCCGGGACCCGGAGCGGGCGGCGGCACCGGCGAGCGCCGGCTCGGCGAGCGCCGGCTCGGCGAGCGCCGGCTCGGCCCGCACCGGCTGCGTGACCTGCCGATCAGCAGACGGTGTCCGCGTCGAGGCCGCCCGGCGCGAACTGGACCATCCGGACGATGCCCCCGGTGAAACCCCGGGATGCGGTGCACGCGTGGCGCGCCGCCGCCGCGCTGCGGGTCACGGTCGCGTACCAGGTCGGCACCCCGGGACGGAACCGGCCGGCGATGTGGCTCCACTGGTAGGCCGTGCTGTAGATGCCGACCGGGAGGCCGCGGCCCCGCAGGAAGGCGAGGGCCCCGGCGACGGCGCGTGCGTTCACGGGCGGGCTCGACGACCAGTTCGCGCCGAACTCGACGTCCAGCCACCACGTGGTGCGAACGGCCGACGCGCCGAGGCGGCTCCGGGCCAGCGAGTACGCGGCCCTGGCGGCGGCGTACCCGTAGTTGTACGCGGTGCACAGCGATGCGGACGGCGCGCAGGAGCCGGCGGGGCCCGTGCGGCCCAGCCTGGCCGTCGTCCTGCCGGTCGCGGCGATGTTCATGTAGAGCTGTGCGACGCCGGTGCGCCGCGCCGCCCCGAACTCGGCCGCCAGGCACGGGTTGGCCGTGAAGGGGAGCCCGCCCGTCACGCCCACCACGGCGAAGCGCTGCGTGGGCTCGGGCATGCCGCAGTTCGGCCAGCTCACGTCGTAGCCCACCGAGCGCGCCGCCGGGAACATCCCCGCGGCGCGCGCGCCGGGAGCGGTGACCGTGCCGACCGGGGCGCACGCCAGCACCACGATCACCGCCAGCCACCAGCGCCGCAGGACGGCCGCACCTGCTCGATTCGTCGGGTCGCTCCCTTCGCCGATCGTCCGGCCGTGCCGGTCTCGGCCGGACGGTGACGCCCGGGAGCGCGCCGCCCGGGACGCTGCACGGTCCCGTCGCCGCTACGCTATCGGTGCCGATCGGCCCCGCCCGTGGCCCAGAGGGACCATCCCGACTGGCACGATGGTGCAGGTGCGCGGCCGCCCCGAAGGGCACCGGCATCAGCCGGGCCGGCCGCTCGGCGAGTGCACCGGTCCACGACCAGGCGAACCGAAGGCCCGCGCCGTCCGGCGCGGGCCTTCGGTGGAACGTTGAGCGCGGGTCGGTCGCGCGCCGACCGACCGGGTGTCAGCCCTTCGTGAGGGGCCCTGTCGCCCCGCTGCGGCGCGACAGCGCGTCGATCGTCACGGCCGCGAGCAGGACCAGCGCGGTCGCGATGAACTGGTACTGCACCGACATCCCGAGCAGGAACAGGCCGTTGTAGATGGCGCCGATGGTCAGGCCGCCGAGCAGGCCGTGGATGACCCGCCCGCGCCCGCCCATGAGGCTGGTGCCCCCGATGACCGCCGCGGCGACGGCGAACAGGACGTACTGGCCGCCGTTGATGTTGGTGGTGATGCCGCCCAGCGACGAGACGTAGATGATGCCGGCCA
The DNA here is from genome assembly GCA_021777365.1 of Chloroflexota bacterium. Next base: position 10,359 of record JAJYDP010000029.1, read on the forward strand.
GCCCGCTGACGGCCGCGCAGATGATGAAGGCCCAGGTCTTGACGGCGTTGACGCCGACGCCGGCCCGCCGCGCGGCCTCCGGGTTGCCGCCCACCGCGTAGACGTGGCGCCCGAACTGCGTGCGCTCGAGGAGCAGCATCGATGCGCCGAGCACGGCGAGGACCAGCGGCAGGACCCACGGAACGCCGACGATGGGCAGGTACACGCCCCGGTTCAGGTTGCAGATGGCGACCACGATGGCGCCGGCGACCGCGATGAAGGCGATCTTCGCGAGCGTCAGTCCCACCGGCGGAGCCACGAGGCCGCTGCGCCGCCGTCCGCTGTCGCGGAGCCACATCGACCCGCCGAGCAGGACGACCAGGGCCACCAGCGCGATCCAGCTGATCTCGGGCTGGATATACGTGTAGACGATGCCGTAGTAGGCACGCTGGTCGGGCGAGATCGTGCTCGTGACGGTGACTCCCCCGGCGGCCCCGAGGATGATGATCATGACCCCGAAGAAGAACATCTGGCCGGCGAGCGTGACCACGAACGACGGCAGCCGCAGGCGCGTGATGATGAACCCCTGGAGGGCACCGATGGCGGCGCAGACGAGCAGCGCCACGGCCATCGCGCCCCACCAGGGCCAGTTGTGCAGGAGATCAGAGGGGGCCGGCTCGGCCTGCACGAGCTGTGCCGCGACGATCCCCCCGATCGCCGCGATGTAGCCGATGGAGAGATCGATCTCGCCGAGCAGGAGGACGAAGATCTCGGCGATCCCCAGCACGATGAAGACGGCGCTCTGGTCGAACAGGTTGACCAGGTTGACCGCGGTCAGGTAGACGTGGTTGGGCGTCACGATCTGGAAGACGATCGTGACGGCGACCAGCGCCGCCACCACGGGCAGGACGCCGGCATCACCGCTTCGCACCCGGCCGAACCAGGCCCGCAGGTACTGGCCCAGCGACTGGGCCACGATCTCCGGCGGGATCACGTCCACCGCCGCGGCGGTGAGGTCCTGTCCGGCGTCCGGCCCCCCGTTCGGCACCTTGCTGATGTCGCCTCCGACCCCTGACATGCGTCAGTCCCTCCTCGAGTTGGCGTCGGACGCGCCGACTGCGCGGGTCGATTGGCCGGTGGTCATGTAGTCGACCACGCTCTGGCGATCGAAGGATGACGCGACGTCCTGCGCCACCATGCGACCGAGGTGCAGCACGGCGATCCGGTCCGCGACCTCGAAGACGTCGTTGAGGTTGTGGGAGATGATCATCACGGCCAGGCCGTGGTCCTTCAGCCGCTTGACCAGGTCGAGCACCATCCTGGTCTGCGCCACGCCGAGCGCCGCCGTCGGCTCGTCGAGCATCACCAGCTTGGAGTTCCACATGACCGCCTTGGCCACCGCCACCGCCTGCCGCTGCCCGCCGGACAGGGTGGAGACTGGCTGGCGGATGGAGCGGACGGTGGTCACGTGGAGGCTGGCCAGAGTCTCGCTGGCGGCCCGCTCCATGCTGTCCTCGTTGAGGAACAGGCCACGGCTCAGCCGCTCCCGGCCGAGGAACATGTTCTGGACGATGTCGAGGTTGTCCGCGAGTGCGAGGTCCTGGTAGACGGTCTCGATCCCGAGCGATGCGGAGTCCCGCGGGCTGCGGATGTGGACCGGCCGTCCCTCCCAGAAGATCTCGCCGCTGTCCGGCTGATGGATGCCGGCGATCGTCCTGGTGAGCACCGACTTGCCGGCGCCGTTGTCCCCGCACAGCGCCGTGACCTGGCCCTTCGGGAGGTCCAGGTCCACGTCGTAGAGCGCCTGGACGGCGCCGAAGTGTTTGCTGATGCCTCGCAGGCGAAGCAGGGGCTCGGCGGTGGTCGACGCGTCCGTGGGGCTGCGCCCGGCGGCCCCCGGGGCGCCTCGCGCGGACCCGTCTGCGGGGGTGAGCATCTCCATCGTTCCTCCTCCGGGCACTCGGGTGGCTGGAGTGGTTCCGGTCATTCTGCGCCAGGCCCGATCGAGCCATCAGTCCGACGGGCAGCCCGGGCGCCAGGCGCCGGTCGATCGACCCGCCGGCGCTCTGCTGACGCCAACAATGACCATGTCGCACCCGCGAGGCGCGGGTGCGACATGGTGTCCATCGAGAGGCGATCGCAGCGCTGCCGCCGCGATCGGGCCCTCAGGGCTGGATGTTGGCGGCCGAGCAGACGCTCGTGCCGACCGCCGCGCAGAGGTCCTTGGCAGAAACGAAGTTGTCCTTGATGACCGTGGAGGCCATGTTGGAGGCGTTGACCCAGAGCGGGGTCAGGAGGACAGCCGGCTCAGTGACCGAGGCGTTGGTCGGGTCGGTCGTCGTGCCGTTCACCAGCGCTGCGGGCGGCGTCTGGCCGGCGCGCAGGTAGCTGGCGAGGGCAACGGCTGCCTGGGCCTCGAGGTAGATCGGCTTGTAGACCGATCCGCACTGGTAGCCCTGGAGGATGCTCTCCATGCCCTGGAGGGTGGCGTCCTGTCCCGTGGTCGGGATCTTCTTGGCCGGAACGCCCGCCGCCTTGAGGACGGTGATCACGGAGTTGGCGAGACCGTCGTTGGCCTCGATGGTCGCGTTGATCGACTTGTTGGCCGTGTAGGCCTGCTGGAAGATGGTCTGGCCCTTGGCGTTGTCCCATCCGGGAGCGATCTGCTCGCCCGCCAGCGTGTAGGTCACGCCGTTGTGCGTGGCGGTCGTACCGGGCTTGACCTGCGCCACGCTCTGGCCCCAGACCGCCCCGTTGTAGCCCTTGGCGAAGTCGATCGCGTTCGGGTCGGTGTCCTGGCCACCGTCAAGCGTGAACACCTTGGGAGCCGTGACGCCCCAGTCGCTCACGCACTGCAGGAAGCCCTGGCCGATCAGCTTGCCGACCTGGACGTTGTCGAAGCTGACGTAGTACGTGTTGGTGCCCTGGAAGGTGGCGCGGTCGTAGCTGATGTACGGGATGCCCGCGGCGGCGGCCAGCGACTGGATCTGCTTGCCGGTCGGCCCGTCGAGCGGATCCACGAGCAGCACCTTCGCGCCCGCGGCGATGTCCGCCTGTGCGATCGCGACCTCGGTGTTGGTGGTTCCGACGGCGTTCTGGATCTTGAAGTCGCTGGCGGAGTAACCGGCCGTCTGGAAGGCCTTGGTCAGGTACGGAAGGTCATAGCTGGTGTACCTCGCCGACGTGGTCACGTCGGGGAGGATGACTCCGACCAGCCCGCTGCCCGCCGAAACGACGCTGGTCAGCTGGGACATGGCCGAGAAACTGGCGTCGAACGACGTGACACTCAGCGACGTCGCCGCTGCGCTGGCCGGGGCTGCGCTGGCCGGGGCTGCGCTGGCCGGGGCTGCGCTGGCCGGGGCCGGGGTCGCCGGCGCCGCCGTCGGCGCCGTGGTCGCGGCACTGCTGCACGCACCCGCGACGATCGAGATCGTCGCGACCGCGGCCAGCACCGATGTGCGGATCTTCACTGGTTCCTCCTCGTTGCAGTTACTGGAGCTGTGCGGCGTATGCAACCACGCTGGGGCCCGGCCTCGGGGAGTCCGGGCGGCACCGTGCTCACGCTGTGCGCTGTGCTGCCAGTTCACCTCCTTGACTCTGCTCGACGGCCCGCCCCCCCAGTGCGGCCGTGGCGGCGACCGGTCGGGCGCGACGCGCGCCGACACGGCTGACCGTCGCCGGATCCGCGATGGTCGGCGCGAACGCGAGCTCCGCGGCGCCCACCAGCGCCGCATCGGCTCCCAGGCTGACCCGGACGATCGCCACCAGGTCATGCGGCCGGGCGATCGTCCGGTGGGCCACCTCGTCGACGATGATGGCCCGGACGAATGGGAAGAGACGGGCGTACAGACCGCCGAGGGCGATCGTGCCCGGGTTGAAGACGTTGACGAGCCCGGCGATCCCGATGCCCAGCCAGTGCCCCACCGTGGTGACGGCACGGAGCGCTTCCGGGTCGCCCGCGGCGGCGGCGGCGAGCAGCTGGTCGACGGACGCGCGGGCGTCGCCGCCCGGCCCACCGCCTGCGAGACGGATGAGGGCCTCCTCGCCGGCCTCGGTCTCCCAGCAGCCACGCGACCCGCAGTGACAGGGGAGACCATCGGGGTTCACCGTCATGTGTCCGACCTCGCCGGCATACCCCACGCTGCCGCCGATCTGCTGGCCGCCGGCGATGATCCCCGCCCCGATCCCGGCCTCCCCCCACAGGCAGAGGAAGTCGCTCTGGCCCACTCCTGCGCCGCGCGTGTGCTCCGCGAGCGTGGCGAGGTCGGCGTCGTTGCCCACGAAGACGGGAACGTCCAGGGCGAGCTCCGCGGCGACGAGGTCGGCAATCGGGACGTTGCGCCAGCCCAGGTTTGGCGCGAGCAGGACGAACCCGTCGTCCCTGCGGACCAGGCCCGGGACCGCCACGGCAACCGCCAGGACGGGCTGCCCGCCGCCCAGCGCGCCCAGAGGTCCGCTGGCCAGTTGCCCGAGCGCGGTCACCTCGGCATCGGGCGAACGCATCCCCCGAGGTCGCGCCATCCGGGCGCTGTGCAGGATGGTCCCGCCCAGCGCCACCACCGCCACGGCGAGGGAATCCGTGGCCATCTCCGCGGCAAGCACGACGGGGCCGTCGAGGAGTGGGGCGACGAGCGGCGACGGGCGTCCGGGCCCGGCCTTGTCCCCTGGCGGGCGTTCCGCAACCAGGCGCCGCGAGGCGAGCTCGGCCACCAGCGAGCCGATCGTGCTCCGGTTCAGGCCCGTGCGCGAAGCGAGCTCGGAGCGCGAGAGGGCACCGTGCACGTGCACCTCGCGCAGCAGCGAGCTCAGATTGTGCCGCCTGAGTGCCGCCGGTTGCCCGAGACCGGCGGTCCGTGGATCCATGCGCCGACGCCAGCTCCTGCAGCGGTTGACGTGGTGGGTCGCTATTTGCTCGACTCTACAACAAACACCCCGGTTGTCAATGTGGGCCGCAAGGCTCCCGGCGCGCCCGGCGTTGCGGCGACCTCGCAGTCGGTTTCGCCCGGCCGCGGTGGCCTCCCGGCCGGCCGCTCTGCAGCCGTGGCGACCCACCCGAGCGCGCCCACGGTCGGGCACGCATGCCTCAGCCCGGTATCCACGGCATCGCCTCGTCAGCAGCGGGAGCCCCGCTTCCGCGGGCCCCGGTTCAGTGCTGCCCCAGCTCGGGATGTGCCCGCGCGAGCGCCGATCGGAGTGCCGGCTCCTCGTCGAGCGTCGCCAGCACCTCGAAGACGAGGCGGTTGACCGCGTTCGCGGCCGCCTGGCGGGCAGGTGCCCGCAGCACCTCCACCAGGCGATCGCACGCCGCGGGGTTCACCGCCTGCAGGTCCTCGGCGCCACAGGCCTCGATCACCGCGTGGTGGAGCAGCGCCGCCACGCGCTCCTCGAGCCCGCCGCTCCGGAGGCGAGCGGCGAGGTTGTGGGGTTCGATCGCGACGGCCATGGCACCACCTCGCGCCCAGCGTCCTGGGTGCCGTGTCCCCGGCCGGCCGGGAGCGCGGCGCCCCCACACGGTGCGGGTCGGTCTCGCCAGTCGCTCCGCGCGGTCCCGGCGGCCGCCATGCGGGCCGCGCATCCTCGCTCCCCGCGTCCGCTGCGAAGCGTGGCGCGACAGATTGCCCGGTGCGAGAGTCATAGCTCCCGAAGTCGGTCGCTGCGCGCCCGTGCCGCTCCGCTGGACGGAACTCGTAGTAATAGCTACAATCGCCAATCATGAACGGTCCGATCACGCGGGCAGCCGAGCCCGCATCCGTCGACGTGCGCCGCACGCCGGGCCTCGAGGGGTCGCTCGGGTTCCGCCTGGGCCGGGCGCACCGGCACCTCCGGTCGGCGTGGGAGTGCCGCATCTCGGACCTGCATCTCACCGGCGTACAGGCCGCAGTCCTGCGTTCCGTGGCCGACGGGCCGGGGACGGGGCTGCGCGAGCTCGCCCGACGGCTGCAGGCCGATCCCATGAACGTGAAGCGCACCGCGGACGACCTGGAGCGGGCCGGGCTCCTGCGGTCCATCTCCGATCCCGCCGACCGCCGCCGTCGGATCCTGACGGCGACCGTGCGCGGGCGGGAGCTGGCGGACGAGGTCGCGGACCGGTCGGCGGCCTGGAACACGCACCTCTCGGACCTGCTCGACCCGGCCGACGCCGCGACACTGCTGGAGCTGCTCGGGCGTCTCGAGGCAGGCCTCTCGCGGGGGGACGAGCACCGTGCCTGAGCCGCGCATGCCGGCCGACGGTGCGCCCGGACCCGGGCGCGCAGCGGGAGCGGGGCGGGCGCCCCGCTCCGATGAC
>JAJYDP010000685.1:0-2020 GCA_021777365.1 Chloroflexota bacterium
AGCAGCTTGACCAGCGCGGACGAGTCGAGGTAGACGGTCACCAGGGCTCCTCGTCGCGCAACTCGCGCAGGATGTCCGAAAGACTCGGCCCAGGCCCGAGGTCGATCGGCTGACCGAGGTCCGCGATGTTGCCGGTGCCGGGCGTGGCACGGCCTTCCGCGATGAGGCGGTCGAGCACCGACATGGGCTCGGCAGGCGTGGGCCCCAGCCGGGCTACGGGTCGCCCGTGCTCGGTGACCTCGAGCGTCTCCCCGGCCTCGACGCGCCGCAGGTAGACGGACAGGTTCTGCCGGAGCTCACGCACGCCGACGCGCGCCGGTCGATGGGTCTCGCTCATGTAGCACACGGTAGCACATTCGTGCAGATCGCTCGCCGGGGCGGATTCGCTGGGGTTCGAGTCGGCCGTGCGGATGTCGGGCGTGCTCGTCCGAGGCGGCGATGGCTGGAAGATCGTCCAGTGGCACCTTTCGTTCCCGGCCGCGGGGCAGCAGGAGGGCCACTCGTTCTGACGGGTGCGCGTCGCGTCGCCCGGGAGCGGACTACCCGCCCGGCAGCCGGTGCCTCGCCACGAACGCGGCAGCCTGCGCGCGGCGCTGCAGGTTGAGCTTCGCGAGGATCGAGCTCACGTAGTTCTTGACGGTCTTGTCGGAGAGGAAGATCTCCGCCGCGATCTCCTTGTTGGTCTTGCCCTCGGCCACGAGGAGGAGGATCCGGCGCTCCTGGCTGGTCAGGGCGCCCAGCTCGTCCTGGTAGGTGCCCGACGCGATGCGCCGGACGCGGTCGAGGACCTGCTCGGTGATGGCCGGATCGAGGAGCGAGTCGCCTCGCCCGACCGCCTCGATCGCCGCGACCAGGTCGCGCCCGCGGACCTGCTTCAGGAGATAGCCGCTCGCGCCGGCCACGATCGACGCGAAGATGGCCTCCTCGTCGGGGTAGCTCGTGAGCATCACGACGCGGACCTCGGGGTGTTCCGCGCGGATCTCACGAGTGGCTTCGATGCCCGAGCCGTCGGGGAGCCGGATGTCCATGACGATCACGTCGGGTCGGTAGGTGTGGGCCTGCGCGATCGCCTCGGCGGCCGAGGCCGCCTGTGCCACGATCTGGAACCCGGCGTGATGGCCGAGCAGCGACACGATGCCCTGCCGGACCACCTCGTGGTCGTCCACCACCAGGATCCGCAGGGCGGCCGGGACCGGTGCGCGCACCCCGCTCACGGATCGCGGCTTTCCGGCTCGTCGATCTGCGGCAAACATCGACGGTCAGCCGCCGGGCCGAGGCGGCTTCGTACCTTCGACGAAGCGTCCCGGAGGGGTCACGGTCGCGGAGTGGACCCGCAGCCCGAACCGGATCGCCAGCCGCGGCCACTCTGGGTCATCGGGCGACCAGGCGTGCTCCTGGACGCCGTCGGCATCGAAACGGGTCAGCGTGCCATCGGCAGACAGGACGAGCCTGCCGCCACCGGAGAGCGCCAGTTCTCGTCGCCGGTACCGACGGCCGCTATCCACGCAGTGTCCACCAATCCGGGTCGGCCCCACCGGGGAACTTCGTCCCGCGCCACTCGTGGCGGCAATCCAGGCACCAGAGGCCGCCGAAGCGCTCCCCGTCGACGGCGACGTTGGACGACGTGCAGGCGGGGCACTCGCGGCGCTCGGCCATCCAGGCGCCGTACTGGGCCGGGGTGACATCCTCGCGGCGTCGCTCCGTGATCGCGCTGTTCACGAGCGTCTGGGGCAGTCCGCGACGCAGGAGGGGCTTTGCCCTCGCCTGCCGCCTCCGCCGGGAGCCGGGTTCCATGGCGCCACCAGTCACGCCTGACCTCCTGTTGCGGCTGCCCTGAGTCGGATGGCAGGCGCACGGTCCGTTCGAGAAGGGCGATCGACCACGCGGGAGCAGCGCCACATGAGGCGGCGATGGGCCCACGGTACTCCCTCCCGGTCGATTCCGCACCGGGCAGACGGCTCGATTCCGCACCGGGCAGACGGCCGGGGAGGCGGTGCTCGCCGCCGCATCTCGGCCGCGG
>JAJYDP010000685.1:2030-3367 GCA_021777365.1 Chloroflexota bacterium
CAGACCGCGATCGAGGCGGTGCTCGCCGGGCGGCGCGGGCGCGTCTCGCCGCCGCATCTCGGCCGCCGGCCATCGGGGCCGGTCGTCGGGGCCGCCGGCCGTCAGCCCGGCCGATCACCGGGGCCACCGGCCGTCAGCCCGGCCGATCCCCTGCCGGCAGCTTCTCGACGTCGATGGTGCGGACCCGGCGCGTGCCCCCGGCGTCGGTGCGGACGAACACGGACGGGATGGCTGTGCCTGCGAGCGCCTCCACCACCGCGGTCTCGCCCGCGTACAGCCCGGTCCCGTTGATCCGCACGCGGTCGCCGACGGCGAAGTCGCCGCCCCCGACCCGCGCGGCCAGGTCGATCGAGACGACAGTCGGCCGCTGGAACGGGGTGTCGCGGTTCGCCGAGCGCTGGCTCGTGGCGGTGCGGGCGGGCGGGTACGTCTGCTTGCGCTTCCGCATGTCAGCTTCGCCCCCGCGATCGCGACTGCTCCTTCGGGGGTCGGGGCTCGTGGCCCGGCCGCGGCGGCCTCGGGGCCGTTCCCGGCGCCATGTCCGGCTTCCGGGGCTCCGGACCTCGAGCGCGGGCGGCCTTGACGGACTGTGTGAACGACTCGGCCGCGTCCGGCGCGAGGCTCCTGATCCATGCGTCCTGGATCTGGCGCATCCGCTCCGTCTCCGCGGCTCGCCGCTCGCGAACCTGCACCGAGTGCTTCGACATTCGATCCCTCGCTTCGCCCGACGTCCATGGGCCTGGCGTCGGTTGCCGATCGGTCGCGGAGCTCGATGCCCACGCCGCGTGGATCGACCGGGTCGGCCGGGCCAACCGGACCGCCCGCTTGTGTTCGCCACCGGCCGCCACTCGTGCCGGCGGCGCACGCGCGATCGGCCGCGCATGAGCCTCGCCGCACGAGCCTGCGACATGTGCACGGTACCCGGTTCTGACAGATCGCGCGCTGTTCTGACGGATCGCGCCCTGCGGCCGATCGCAGGCGATGACCGGGCGCCGGCGGCGGTCGGCGCCGGAACCTGCGGCCGGTCGGCGCCGGAACCTGCGGCCGATCGGCGCTGGTGTCAGCGGCCGATCGGCGCCCGGGCGCCTGTGTGCGGTCGGCATCGGGCCCGTGTCCGGGCGACCGCCCGCGGCGGGGCGGAGGTCCGCGGCGACACGGCCAGATTCCCGTGAGGTATCGCCTGGGCCATGCGCAGGACGCGTTGCCGCGCCAGGACGGACCTGGCCCGCGAGTTCTTCCCCGCCGCACGCTCGGCTCGTGCGTAAGGCTCCTGGAGGTCGACCGGACGGTGGTCGGGGGCGCTCGCCTGGTGGCCGGCGCGTGGGTGCCCTGGACGC
>JAJYDP010000686.1 GCA_021777365.1 Chloroflexota bacterium
GAGCGCCGTGATCCCCAGCTCCTGGAGCTCGTCGAGGTGCTCGGCGATCCCCAGCAGGTCGCCGCCCTTGAAACCGAGCCGCGTCGGGGGCGTCGACCAGGGTTCCAGGGGGCCCGGCGCGAGCACGCGCGCGCTCCGGGCGAACCGGTCGGGGAACACCTGGTAGAAGACCGCATCGCGGACCCAGGTGGGCGTATCGATCGTCATGAGGCCAGATGGTGCCACGCCGATCGACGGCGTGGGTGTCGGCGCGGGCGCGCAGGTCTGCGCGCCGATCACCCACCTGGAGCAGAGCACCCGGCAGCGGCCCTGGTCGTAGAGCGACGCACGGCGCGTGGCCGACCGGCCGCCGGGCCGCCCGGCCTACCCCTTGACGCCGCCGATCGCGAGCCCGGAGACGATGTAGCGCTGCAGTAACAGGTACACGACGGCCACCGGCAGCGCGACGAGGATCGCGAACGCAGAGAACTGCGACCACGGCGTGTTGCCATACTGGCCGACCATCCCGTTGAGGGCCATGGCCAGCGTGAAGTCCTGGGGGCGATCCAGGAACTGCCAGGAGAAGTAGAACTCGGTCCAGCCGGCGATGAAGCCGAAGAACGCCGTCACCGCGAGCACCGGAGTGGAGAGCGGCAGGATCACGTGCCAGAACGTCTGGAGCTGGCCGGCGCCGTCCACCGCCGCCGCCTCCTCCAGGTCGCGCGGGATCGTGTCGATGTAGCCCTTCATGTTCCAGATCGCGAACGGAAGCGTCCCCGACGTCACTGCCAGCGCGACCCCGAACAGCGAGTCCCGCAGGTTGAACGTGCCGATCTGGATCTTGCTGAGCATCACGTACAGGGGGGCCAGGGTGGCCACGGCGGGCAGCATCAGCACCGCGAGCACGCCGATCATCAGCGTCTCGCGGCCCCGGAACCGCATCCTCGAGAACGCGTAGGCGGCCAGGACTCCGATCCCGACACTCGCGACGCAGATGATGCCGGCGATGAACAGGCTGTTGGCGGCCAGTCGCACGAACGAGACCGGGTTCTCGGTGGGCTGCTGGATGACCTGCGCGAATGCCGCCAGCGACGCCCCCGGCGGTATGAGGGTCAGGCCGTCAGGCCGCGAGATGTTGCGCGGGTCGATCGCCATGCTGACGACCCAGAGGATCGGGAAGAGGACCGTCAGCCCGATGAACAGGCAGACCAGCTGGAGGATGAACTGGCGCCTGAGCGGCAGCCGGCGATGCCGCTGTGTGGTTGCGACGGCGACGGGCCTGGTGGTGGCCTGGGGGACGGCACCGGCCTGGGCGGTCATGACCGGCTCCTCTCGTCACGCATCGAACGGTCGTCACGCATCGAACGGTCGTCAGGCATCGAACTGCTCCGTCGCTTTCGCCACCCGGTTGGTGACCAGCGTGATGGCAAGCAGGATGAAGAACTGGAAGATGGCGAACGCCGCGGCCACCCCGTAGAGCTGCTGCTCGTTGACCAGGCGGTACGCGATGGTCACGAGCAGCTCCGTCTGGCCGAAGGGACCGCCGCCGGACATGAAGTACGAGAGGTAGAACAGGTTGAACGTGATGACGAAGCCGTAGATGGCGAACGGCAGCATGGCCGGGCGGAGGAACGGCAGCGTGACGGTCCTGAACTTGGCCCACGCCCCGGCCCCGTCCATCTCGGCCGCCTCGTAAAGGTCGTTGGGAACGCTCTGCAGCGCGCCGGTGGCGACCACCGAGTTGAGCGGCCAGCCGAGCCATATGTTGGCCGTGAGCAGCGCGAAGTACGCCAGCGGCAGCACGAACGGCCCGGCTGCAAAGATCGGGTTGGGCTGGTTCAGCCAGTCGAGGTTGAAGCCGCCGGGAGGCAGCCGGAAGATGATGTCGATCAGGAAATTGATGGCGCCGTTGGTGGGATCGAACATGTTCCGCCAGACCGTGGCCACGATGATCGGCGGGATCGCGACGGGGAGGATGTAGACGGCCCGGTAGAAGCGCTTGAGCCACAACCCCGGCGTGTTGAGGATGATCGCGATCAGGACCCCCAGCACGACCTGGATGATGACGTTCGTGAAAGCCCACCACAGGTTGAAGACCAGCACCCGCAGGAAGTCGAAATTCACAATGACGACGTTGTTCTGCAGGATCCGCAGGTAGTTGTCGATCCCCACGTACGCGGGGGCGGGCGCCCTGGCGTTGAGGTTCTTCAGGCCGTAGTCGGTGAACGACATCCAGACCTGGAACACGAGGGGATAGAACGTGATGACCGCCATCACGAGGAGCGCCGGCAGGAGGAACAGGTAGGCGGTGCGCGCGTTCTTCGTGCTCCGCCACCAGGAGCGGCGCGGTGGCGCCGCGGTCGATGCGAGAACGCTCACCGGTTGACCTCCCGCGCTCCCATCGGTTCTTCCTCCCCGCCTGGATTTGAAGGGGACGCCGGTCAGCCCGGCGTCCCCTTCGCGTGGTGCCGCTGGACGAGGCCAGTGGTCACACGTTACTAGAGACCGTTGGCCTTATCCATCTGCTGGCACGCCGTCGCGACAGCGGACGCCGGCGCGGTGCCCTTGTCGATGGCGGCGGCCAGCGCGTTGCCGAAGGGGGTCCAGTAGTTGTCGAGCTGCTTGGCCGTGGGCCGGGGGAACCCGGTCTTGTAGGCGTTCGCGAAGCCCTGGCTGATGGGGTTGCTGAAGGTCACGCCGGCGATGGCCGGGATGTGGCCGGCCTGGTCGGCGAAGATCTGCTCGTTCGCCTGGGAGTCCATCTGGATGGCGAACTGGACGGCGAGAGCCACGTTCGCCGAGTTCTTGTTGATGTAGTAACCGTCAGGGGCCACGAGCGGGCCGAAGCTGCCGCCCGGTCCGGTCGGGCCGGGAGCGACCGCCAGCTTGCTGCCGAGGGCTTTCTCGAAGTTGCCGGACTGCCAGGGGCCGTCGATGAAGCCGGCGATCTTGCCGGCCACGAAGTCGGCCGCGGCGGTCGTGTCGTTCTGGTACATGTGCATGCCCGCGGCCTTGGCCTTCTGGAGCCAGGCGAGGGCGTCGGCCACACCGGAATTCGCCGTGGCGGCGCACTTGCCGGTGTTGGGATCGAGGATGTTGCCGCCGAATGCCTGGAACAGGCCCCACAGGTAGTAGCTGCCGCCACCGTTGGCGCCGTACACCCAGCCGAGCTTGCTGGCATTGGCCAGCCAGTCGGCAGTGGTGACCGGTGCGGTGGGCAGCATCGAGGTGTTGTAGAAGAGCGCGACACCCTTGACCGACTCGGGGATGGCGTAGAGCTTGCCGTCGACGGTGTCGGCCTGGATCGCGGCCTGCGAGATGTTGCTGAGCTGCGGCAGGTACGAGGTCAGGTCCGCGAGCAGGCCTGCCCGGGCCT
>JAJYDP010000687.1 GCA_021777365.1 Chloroflexota bacterium
CGCTCACCCCGGCGCCACTCGAGCCGGCGGCCTGCCAGCCGGCGGCCCCCTGGAGCGCAGCCGCGTCCGCCAGCGTGCTTGCCAGCACATGCGGGAGGATCGGATCCACCTGCTCGACGCCCGCGACGCCGGCCAGCGCGGCCAGCGAGCGCTGCGGGATGTACGCCTCGACCCCCCGCGCATCCCGGTTCGCAATCCGCCCGCCGAGCGAGGCGAGCGCCGCCTCCACGCCGCTCCGTTCCGCGGGCACGATCGTGACCGAGACCGCAAGCTCGGGGCCCCAGGACCCGGCACTCACCCCCGGAAGACCGCTCCGGAGCCCCGCGGCGAGCCTCGGGGACGCCTCGGCGAGCGAGGCGAGTCCGCCGTTGAGGGACCGCGAGAGGGCGACCGGGGGACGGGCGGGCGGGACCCTGGCGGGCGCCGCGACAGGCGGCGCGGCGACGACGCCGGCGGGCGCGAGCGAAGCGACGAGCGCCAGTGCGACGAGGCTGGCCAACGAACGAGCGCGGACGACCACGTCCCCTCCTGACGGGGACCGGTTCGACGCGTCGTGGTGTCCCCGTCTGCAGGATAGTCGCACCCGCAACGTTCGGCATCGATCCGCGACGCTGCGCGGCGGCGAGCGCCCGCCCCCGGTGATCCCTGCCAGTCATCGCCGCGACGCCCCGGCGCGGGGACCCAGCAGCATCGCCAGGAGGACCTCCGGGGACTCGTTGCTGCGTCGAGCCACCAGCCTGACGATCCTGAGCGGGTCGCCGCGCGTGCCTGCCAGCTGGCGAGACGGCAGACCGGGCCACAGAGCGCGGGCTCGCGCGAGCAACCAGTCCGGCGGCCGGCGGGGGCGGACGGGTGCCTGCGCCGCGGCGGACGCATGCGCCGGGGCTGCAACCGGCGGGTTTCCCCGTGGGGCCGGACGCGCGCCCTCCCGGCGCGGGGGCTGCGCCACACCCGCGTGCCTGCTCAGTGCTGGATGCGCGACCCACGGCACCGACGGACCCGATGCCGTGGAACTGGTCGCCGTCATCGCGCGATGTGTGCCTCATGCGGCAGCCGACCGGTCCATGGTGACAGGGACGCGCTTGCATCCACGTTGCACCGACCACGGCCCTGCGGACATGTTCCAGACGCGCGCCGGGGGCGCGGTCAGTTGCCGGAGGGCCTCGGTCAGTTGCCGGAGGGCCTGATGAGGAAGGGCTGCCGGTAGTCCTGCTTGATCCCGTAGTGCATCTGCAGGAAGTACTTCACGATCTCGGTCGACGGATTGCCCAGGCTGTTGGAGGTGTCGTAGGTGAAGGCCAGGATCGCGAGCTGCGAGTCGGTCTTCGCGAAGTCGCCCGACGGCGAGACGAAGCCCACGAACCAGGAGTGGATGGGCAGGTGCCCACCGATCCGCACGTTGCCATACTGGGCCGTGCCGGTCTTGCCGGCCACGTAGATGGGCATGTCCACCACGTTGCCGGTGTGGCGGATGACCACCGCCTCGCGGGCCGCCTCGCGGATGTAGGCCAGGATGGACGGGTCGATCTTGACCTGGGCGCGCAGCTTCGGGGCGAAGGCCTGCACCACCTGCCCGGTGGGGCTCAGGATCTGGCGCACGAGCTGGGGCTGCCAGAGCTTGCCGCCGTTGGCCAGCGCGGCGTACGCGTCGAGCAGCTCGATGGGGGTCACCGCGTCGTAGCCCTGCCCGATCCCGGCCAGGTACGTCTCGCCCGGGAAGATGGTCTGGCCGAAGGTCTGCATCTTCCACTGGTTGGAGGGCACGATCCCCGCCGCCTCGCCGGGCAGGTCGATGCCGGTGGGCGAGCCGAACCCGAACTGGTGGGCCCAGTAGGCCAGCCGGTCGATCCCCACCAGCGCCGCCGCCTGGTAGAAGAACGTGTCGGATGACTGGGCGTAGGCGCCCTCGACGGTGAGGGGCCCGAACCCCGCGCCGTTCCAGTCCCGGAAGGTCTGGCCGTCCAGCGTCAGGTACGGGTAGGTGGGCAACGTCTGTGCCGGCGTCAGCTTCCCGTCCGCCAGGACCGCGCTCCCCGTCACCAGCTTGTAGGTGGACCCGGGCGGGTAGATCTCGCCGATCGCGTGGTTCAGCAGCGGCTGGTTGGGGTCGGTCACGAGCGCCTGGTACGCCTGGGTGGAGATGCCCTGCTCGAACGCGTTGTCATCGTAGGTGGGCAGGCTCACCATCGCGAGGATCTCACCGGTCTGGGGGTTCATCACGATGACGACCCCCTCCTTGAGTCCCGCGGTCTGCAGCCCCCACTCCAGCGCGGTCTGCGCCTGCTCCTGCATCTTCAGGTCGATCGAGAGCTGCAGCGTGTCGCCCGCCTGCGGCTGGGTGGGCGTGGACAACACCTGGATCGGCCGGCCGGAGGCGTCGCGCTCCACCTCCTGGACGCCGTACGTCCCCCGCAGCTGCTGCTCGTACTGGGCTTCGAGGCCGGTCTGGCCGATCATGTCGTTCGGCAGGTAGCCCTGGGACTGGAGAGCCTGGAGCTGCGCCGCGTCGATGGGCCCCGTGTACCCCAGGACCTGCGACAGCAGCGACCCGTACGTGTACTGGCGCCGGGAGTCGACCACGATCTGGACCCCGGGCAGCTCGATATGATCCTCGGCGATCAGCTGCGCGGTGGCCTGGGACACGTTCGTCGCCACCTTGACGCCGTCGAACACCGCACCGGCATTGGCGTCGATGGTCTCGTTGATCTGCGTGGTCGACAGGTGAAGGAGTTGCGCGAGGCGATTCACAACGTCCGACCGTTGCGGAAAGGGCAGGTCGGCGGGGATGACCTCCACGGCGAACGTCGGAACGTTTTCGACCAGGGGCCGCCCGGCGCGGTCGACGATGATCCCGCGCGTCGACTGGATCGGCTCGAGCGAGGTCATGTTCGCGTAGGCCTGCGCGCCGTACTGGGCGCCCTGGGCAACCTGGAGGTAGGCCAACCGCGCGGTGAACGTGCCCAGGATGAGCACCACGACCAGGCCGAAGGCCACGAAGCGCCCGAGCGACCGCGGGCGCCGGGGATGCTCGTCGCAGAACGCGCTCATGGG
Organism: Chloroflexota bacterium; assembly: GCA_021777365.1. The sequence goes on from JAJYDP010000687.1 coordinate 3,052, forward strand.
GCCGTCACCGGCCGGGGGAACGTGACGCGTGATGGCATGGACGGCGGGAGCATAGCTCGGGACCCGAAGTGAGGCGTTGCACCCGCATCGCCGATCGCGGCGGGCGTGGTGCCGAAGGTGGGTCTCGAACCCACATGGGGTCTCCCCCAGCGGAGTTTAAGTCCGCCGCGTCTGCCGGTTCCGCCACTTCGGCGCCCGCACGAGTCTAGCCGTGGTCCGCGAGAACGGCGCGGGGCCACCGTTCCGCCGTGGGCGATCGCGGGTCGCGAGGGCCGCGCGGTCGCCCTGGCCGCCCTG
>JAJYDP010000688.1 GCA_021777365.1 Chloroflexota bacterium
GGGAGTCCGTAGCGGTGGGCCGTCTCGGTGAGCATGGTGAAGTAGCCCGCGGCGTCCTCGGCCTCCCGGAAGGTGGCGCCGGTCATCCGGCTCGTCGCATCGTCGATGCCGCCCACCAGGGTGAGCAGGGGTCCCCGGCTCTCCAGCCAGTCGTGGCGGCTGCCGTCGACCTGGAGCAGGAGCCCCTCCCGGGCCATGCGGTCACGCCGGCTGCGGTGCCTGGCTCTCCGTCGCCGGCGGACCGGGGCAAGGCCGGCCTCGTCGAGGATTCGGCGCAGCGTGCGCTCGGGGATCGTGATCGCCTCGCGCTCCGCGAGCAGCTCGGCGAGGTGGGCCCGGTTGACGCCCGCGTAGGTCGTGCGGGCGAGCTCGACGAGGCGCTCGCGCAACTCGTCGGGGGTCCGGTGGCCCGGCGCCCGCCCGCGATTGCCGTGGGCGAGCCCCGCGGCCCCCTCGGCGCGGTACGTCGCGGTTCGAGACGCCGTCCTGCCCACCAGCTACAGAGGTGGTTGTGGCCGGGCCAGAAGAATCGACGGACCGGCGGCTCGTCTCGCGACGGCGAGCGCCAGCATGGCCCGCAGCGCCTCGGCGTTCCCGAGCTCGTGCGGCCACCGCTGGTGCGGCACGCCCAAGTCTCGGTTGCCGTGGAGGTGTCGCGCCGATGGGGCCAGTCGCCACGGGCGATGGACGCGTTCGGCCCGTGCCTGCGCTTGCGCTCGCCAGATACCCTGATCGCACACGCTGAGGGACGGAGAAGATGAACGCGGTCGTCGTGTGGCCCGCGTCGCTGGTGGTGGCGGCCGGCGACGGGCAGGGTGGGTGAGCGGAGAGAGACTGACGCCGATCGGGCGGTCGAAGGGGTGCACGACGCACCCGGGCCTGCCGATCCCGATCGAACATCCCCGCGATCCTGACTCGCGCCGCGTCGCGGCTGCGGGGGCGAGCATGGCGCCTCGGATGCCCGACACCCGCGCGAGTCAACGATGATGGACGCGTGGCTGGCCGCGGCGATCTTCGTCGCCGCGTACGTGCTCATCGCGAGCGAGCGGGTCGACCGGACGCTCGTCGCCCTGCTCGGTGGTCTCGCCGTCGTCTCACTCGGGATCATCGATCAGCCCGAGGCGTTCGCCGCCATCGACCTCAACGTCATCTTCCTGCTCGCGGGGATGATGGTCCTGGCGGGCGCCCTCGGCCGGGCGGGATTCTTCGGGTGGCTGGCGATCCGGGCCGCGAAGCTGTCGCGCGGGGATCCGTTCCGGCTCCTGCTCATCCTTGCCGTGATCACGGCGGTCCTGTCGGCCTTCCTCGACAACGTCACCACGGTGGTGCTGATCACCCCGGTCATCCTCTCGGTGTCGCGGACGCTCGGGATCGCGCCGGGCCCGTACCTGATCAGCGAGATCCTCGCCTCCAACATCGGCGGCACCGCCACCCTCATCGGCGATCCCCCGAACATCCTCATCGGATCGGCCGCCGGGCTCGACTTCATCTCCTTCGTCGCGAACCTGGCCCCTGTCACGATCGTCGTCCTCGTCGCTGCGGTGCTGACGCTGCGCTGGCTGTTCCGGGGCACGCTGCAGGTCCCCGACGAGCGCCGCGAGGCGATCCTCGAGCTCCGCGAGGCAGATGCGATCCGCGATCCCCGGTTGCTGCGCATCGCGCTGCTCGTCATCGGCATCACGCTCCTCGGGTTCCTCCTGCACGGCTGGCTCGGCCTGGAGGCCGCCACGATCGCCCTGCTCGGGGCGACCGTCCTCCTGCTCGTCGCCGGGATCGATCCCCACGAGGCTCTCCGCGAGATCGAGTGGTCGACGCTCTTCTTCTTCGTGGGGCTCTTCATGCTCGTGGAGGCCGTCGTCAAGGTGGGCATCGTGGGCGGTGTCGCGGAGGCGCTCGCGCGCGCCGCTGGCGGGCACGTCGGGGTGGCGGCCATCGCGCTGCTATGGTTCTCGGCGCTGGCTTCTGCCGTGGTCGACAACATCCCGTACACGGCCACGGCCATCCCGGTCGTCCAGAGACTGACCGCCGACGGGCTCGCGGCGCAACCGCTCTGGTGGGCCCTCGCGCTCGGCGCCTGCCTGGGCGGGAACCTGACCATCGTGGGGGCGTCGGCGAACGTCGTGGTGGCCAACATGGCCGCCCGTGCCGGACACCCGATCCGGTTCGTCGAGTTCTTCCGCTATGGCGCGATCGTGGTCGTCGAATCGATGGCGATCGCCACGCTGTACCTGTGGGTGAGGTATCTCACATGAGGAGCATCATCCGCGCCATCTGGCCTCGTCCGCAGGAACGGCTCGCCCTCCGGGAATCCGTGCTCGCCGGTGCCCTGGTGGGCGCGATCCTGCTCGTGAACGGGCTGCTCGCGCTGCTCATTCTCCAGGCATTCGCGTGGCTGGAGGATCTCGAGGCCGGCGCTGCCGTCCTCACACTGACACCCGTGGGCACCGGGTTCAGGGAGGTGTGGCGGCGCTCGCGGCTACGGTCGGTGCTCGGGTTGGCGGCGTCAAACGGCCTCGGATTTGCCGTTGGTCTGGGGCCGGAAGGGCTGGGTCCGAAGGTGCCGGGCGCCTAGCTCGTCGAGCGCGCCCTGGAAGGCGTGCGAGACGGTGGTGTTCCTGGCGTTGTCGGTCATCACCCGCTCGATGCGGACGCCCAGACGCGCGAAGAAGGCACCGGCGTCGCGCAGGAAGCGAGCGCGGGTCACGCCTTGCTCGTCAGCGAAGACGTCCACGTAGGCGACCCGGCTCGCATCGTCTAGCCTAGGTGCGATCGTCGAGCCGACCGTGCTGCCAGAACCGGCCGCCGACCTGAGGGCTGAACCAGGAGTCTCGCGCTGTCCGTCGCACTTGTGGGAGGCGGTCGCCCACCGCTTGGGCCGCTGAGTCGACACCTGAGCGCGCCTTCGCCCGCCCCAGGAAGCTCACGACGACGATCCGCGAGGCAGCACGGGTCAGAACCGGCCGAGGGATTCCCTGCGGATTGGCCCGTCAGCGCCAATCACTGGGGTACCAGGCTTTGGACCTCGCGGAGCTCCGCGAGGACTGCCTCCGGATCAACCGGATCAGCGATGCGGAAACGGATGACTCGCTGCGGGCTCTTTCCGTGTACGAGTGCCGCTGCGCGGCGCAGCGCGTCCTGCAGCGCCCACGCGTCATCCTCGCTCAGCAGCACGGGATAGCCTGTGTTCCACCCCATCACCTCAGGCGTCACGGTCACGTGTACGTTCCCCTGCTCGTCCTCCCAGACGGCCGCATCGGCGAGCTCGACGATCGGCTCGGCCTCGGTTGCGTGCGACGACATCGTCTCAAGCCTCCTTCTCGATCCCATCGAACTGCGGCACGAC
>JAJYDP010000689.1 GCA_021777365.1 Chloroflexota bacterium
CGAATCGCGGCTCGCGGAGTTCGCCCGCTGCGGTGAAGCGCCAGTCGTGGAACAGGCCCCCGGAGAGGCCCGACTTCTCGGTCGTCTTGAGGTAGCGCGCCGGGATGATCTGGTCTGTGTCGACGTTCTCGGCCGGCAGCGGCACGACGCGGCTGGTGAAGACGGTGATGGGCTCGGGCATCTCAGCGGCCTCCGGCGACGGCGTCCGGGCCGACGAGGCCGGACCAGGCGGACACGGGCTCGGGCATCTCAGTGGCCCTCGACGGCGACAGGATCGCGGTCGACCAGCGGACGCGGGTCGGCGACCACGCCGGCGATCGCACTGGCCGCCGCCGTGAGCGGCGAGGCGAGGAACGTGCGCCCCCCGGTTCCCTGCCGGCCCTCGAAGTTGCGGTTGCTGGTGCTGATCGCGTACTGGCCCGGCTCCAGCTGGTCGCCGTTCATCGCGATGCACATGGAGCAGCCCGACTCACGCCACTCGCCACCGGCGGCCCGGAAGATCTCGTCGAGACCCTCGCGCTCGGCCTGCGCCTTGACCTGCTGCGAACCCGGCACCACCAGGAGCCGGGTGCCCTGCGCGACGCGGCGCCCGCGGAGCAGCGCGGCGGCCTGGCGGAGGTCGCCGATCCGGCCGTTGGTGCACGAGCCCAGGAAGACGACGTCGACCTTGCGGCCCGCGATCGGCTCGCCGGGGCGCAGGTCCATGTAGGCCAGCGCCTTGTCGAGCGCGCGGCGCCCGGCCTCGTCGGGCGCGTCGTCGGGCGAAGGAACGCGGCCCGTGACCGGCACGCCCATGCCCGGGTTGGTGCCGTACGTCACCATCGGCTCCAGCGCCGACGCGTCGAGCGTGATGGTCCGATCGTAGACCGCGCCGGGGTCGGAGGGGAGGGCCCGCCAGCGTGCGACCGCCGCGTCCCACGCAGCGCCCTGGGGCGCGTGCCGGCGGCCGTGCAGGTACTCGAACGTCGTGTCGTCCGGCGCGACCAGCCCCGCCCGCGCGCCGCCCTCGATCGACATGTTGCAGATGGTCATGCGCTGCTCCATGCCCAGCGCCCGGACCGCCTCGCCGGTGTACTCGAACACGTGCCCGGTGCCGCCGCCGATGCCGACGCGGGCGATCAGCGCGAGGATGATGTCCTTGGCCGACACGCCGGGCGCCAGCCGGCCGTCGACCCGGACCGCGTAGGTCTTCGGCCGCCGCTGCAGCAGGCACCCGGTGGCGAGGACCATCTCGACCTCGGTGGTCCCGATGCCGAACGCGAGCGCGCCGAGCGCGCCGTGAGTGGCCGTGTGCGAGTCGCCGCAGACGATGGTCATGCCGGGCTGGCTCAGCCCCAGCTCCGGGCCGATGACGTGGACGATCCCCTGGCTCGCGGAACCCACGCCATGCAGCGGGATGCCGAACTCGCGGCAGTTCCGCTCGAGCTGCGCGACCTGGAATGCGGCCTCGTTGTCGACCACCGGAAGGCTCCGTGCGGCGCCGCGAAGCGTCGGGATCGAGTGATCCGCTGTCGCGACGGTCCGTTCGGGATGCCGGACCGGGAGACCGCGCGCGCGAAGTCCGGTGAATGCCTGCGGGCTCGTCACCTCGTGGACGAGGTGCAGGTCGATCGCGAGGACGGCGGGAGCGCCCTCCTCCTGGAGGACGACATGCTCGTCCCAGATCTTCTCCACCAGGGTGCGCGGGCGGACTGTCTCGGCCATCACTCGGATCTCGTGCGGGGTTGGGGAGTGCGGGCAGGGTAGCAGATGACGCGGGGAGATCCGGGCGGCAGCACCTCGGGTGGGGGCACCTCGCCCGCCGACCCCCGGGCCGTCAGGCGAAGGCCCGCATGCGGCTCGCGCGCGTCGCCTTCGGCACGAGCACCGTGGCGGCCGCGGAGACGAGGGCCGCGCCGGCGAGGACGGTGAAGGCGAACCCGAGGCGACCGTAGTCCCCGCCGGTCAGGGCCCCCGCCGCCAGGGGGCCCACCGCGCCGCCGGCCGTCGACCCGATCCCCCACACCAGGGCGTTGGCCAGCGACGACTCCCCCCGCGGGACGTAGTCGCCCACCATCGAGAGGAGGAGCGGGAAGCCGCTGAACACGAAGAACCCGAAGGCGAACAGCCACATCTCCCCGATCCACCCGGACCCCAGCCACAGGTAGCCGATGGTGGTGACCGCCGCGCCCGACGAGCTGAGTGCGAGGACGGCACGCTTGTCGAACCGGTCCACCAGGAGCCCGAACACTGGCTGTCCGATGATGGCCGAGGCATACATGATGGTGACCGCGATCCCCAGGCTGCCGCTCACGCCCAGTCCCTTCTGGGTGGCGAGGTAGGTCGGGATCCAGGAGGCGATCCCCTGGGTCGCCGACGAGCGCAGGAAGGCGACCGCGGTGAGGATCACGATGCCTCGCGTCAGGGTGTCCGACCGTGAGGGGCTGCGCGCCGTGGATGCGCCGCTGCCCGCCGGGCCGGCTGTCCCCGCCGGCCCGGCGGCTCGCGACATGCGCCCCGCGGCGGGCACCCGAACGCCGAGCCAGATCGACAGTGCCGCGGCGAACCCCACGAGCGAGAACAGCACGATGGAGCCGTACCCGGCGATGACCGCGGCGGCCACGAAGTAGAGCGACGGATACAGCGCGCGCCCCAGGCTGCCCATGGCGCCGTTGACCCCCAGCGCCATGCCCATCGATCGGTCGTGGAAGGTCGTCTGCAGGATCGAGGCACCGAGTGGGTGATAGAAGGAGCTGCCCGACCCCGTCAGGAACGCCGCGAACAGCAGGGCGATCACCAGCGCCGTCCCCGTCGTCTCCGCGAGCGCGAGATAGAAGGTGAAGAGCCCGAGCGACAGGACGCCCAGGCCCAGGCCCATCAGCGAGGCGGGTCGACCGAGGCGATCCGACAGTCTCCCCACGAAGAGGCTCAGCACCGTGGACGAGGTGTAGAAGACCAGGAAGAGCAGCGTGACCACGCCCGCGGACACGCCCCGGTGCGACGCCACGATGGCCGCGATCACCGGCACGAAGAAGACGGTGCCGTCGTTGGTGAAATGCGCAAGCGAGGTGAGGGCGAGGCTGCGCCGCCTGCCGATGGGTCTGTCCATGGCGCCATTGTCGCGGGCGAACGTGGTCGGCGTGCGGCGGGGCCGCCGACGGTCGATCGTGCGGGTCGGTGGACGCCGGGGTGGTCGCACGAGCGATCGGCTGCCCACGCGACCTGATCGGCCTGTGGACAAGCGCGGCGCGCGCAGGTACACTGCGCGCTCAACCGTACCTGGAGACCCCGTTGGGCCAGACGAACACGAACCGGGACCGCGTCGCCGTCGCCGTGACGGCCGATGGTCGCCGC
>JAJYDP010000690.1 GCA_021777365.1 Chloroflexota bacterium
TTCGTCTGGCAGGCCGACGCGTGGCTGCATGGGCGCCTCGCCATCAGCTATCCCGTGAGCACGGGCGCGTACCAGAACTCGTTCTTCCAGGACGTCATGCCGGAACCCGGCCACCCTGGCCTGGGGATCCTCCCGTTCCCGCCGCTTCCCGCCCTCGTCCTGCTGCCGTTCGTGGCGATCCTGGGGCTGGCCACCCCGTCGTCGCTGATCGCCGCGCTGCTCGCGGCGGTGGACGTGGGTCTCGCGTGGCGCGTCTGCCGGCGCGTGGCCGCCGATCGCGGCGTGGCCCTGGCGGCGGCGCTCTTCTTCGCATTCGGGACCGTGGCCTGGTACGCGGCCGCCATCGGCTCCACCTGGTTCCTGGCACACGTGGTGGCGCTCGGGCTGGCGCTGGTGGCCGTGACCGTGGCGATCGACGGCGACGCCGCGACGCGCACCCGCGCGGGCCGGCCCGGGGGGTCGGACCCGGGATCGGCGCCCGCCGCCGGCCACGCTGAGCGCAGCGCGCGCGCCCTGTTCAACGCCCGTGCCCTCGCCGCCGGCGTGCTGCTCGGCCTCGCCGCCCTGTCGCGCCTGACCGTCGCCTTCGGCGCGCCCTTCCCGGTGCTCGTGGGCTCAGGGACGTGGCGGTCGCGCCTGGTGTCCACGGGGATCGGGGTCGCCATCCCCATCGCGGCGCTGATCGCCTACAACCTCGCCTCGACCGGCCAGGTATTCAACCCGGCGTACTACGCCATCGCGCGGATCGAATACCACCCCGTGCCGGCGCTCTACCACGCCGGCTGGGGGGTGGAGGACCTCCGGTACGTCCCGCAGAACCTGTTGCTCGCGCTGTTCCGCCCGCCCAACGTCCGGCCCGAGTGTGGCCTGGCGCTCCTCGACCCGGCCTGCGGCACCCTCCGGCCCGACCCGATCGGGACGGGGCTGCTCCTGACCAGCCCGGCCTACCTGCTCGCGATCCCGGTGCTCCGGCGGATCCGCACCGACCGAGTCGTGGCCGGCGCCGCGCTGGCCACGATCCTGGTGGCCCTGGCGGATCTGGCGCACTTCAGTCAGGGCTGGGTGCAGTTCGGCTGGCGCTTCAGCAACGATTTCGCCCCCTTTGCGCTGGTGCTGGTGACCCTGACCATGGCGCGCAGAGGGCTCGACCGTTGGGTCCTGCTCCTGGTGGGCCTGTCGGTGCTGGTCAACCTCTGGGGCGTGTACTGGGGCCTGGTGCTCGGATGGTGAGCGGGGTCGTGACCTTCGTGGTCGCGCTGGGCCTGTACTGGCCCACCATCATGCCCGGGGTCGGGTTCTGGGACACCGCGGAGTTCCAGACGGTCGGTCCGGTGCTGGGGATCGCGCACCCCACCGGCTTCCCCTCGTACGTGCTGCTGACCTGGGCCGCCAACATCCTGCTGTCGCCGTTCGGCGAGACCGCCTTCCGCATCAACCTGTTCTCGGCGATCCTGGTGGCGGGGGCGGCCGGCTTCCTGGCGGCCACGATCCACCGGCTGACCGGTCGCTCCATCCCCGGAGTGGCGGGCGGCCTGCTCCTCGCCGTGTCGTCCATCGCGTGGTGGACCGCCGAGCGTGCCGACCCCCACGCGCTGCACCTGTTCCTGTCCGCGGTGCTCCTGTACCTGCTGATCGCATGGGCGCAGCGAGTGCGCGAGGTCGACCCGCGAGGCACCGGACAGCCCGACCGGACCGCGGACCGCCTGCTGCTGGCGGCGTCGGCCGTCTTCGCGGTGGCGCTCGGGAACCACGCCCTCACGGTGCTCCTGGCGCCGGGCATCCTGGTTCTGCTGCTGGCGATCCAGCCCCGGCTCTTCGTCCGGCGGCTCCGGCTGGTGGCCGCCTGCGCCGGCGTGATCCTGGTCGTCACGGTGCTGCTGTACGCGTACATCCCGATCCGCGCGTCGATGAACCCGCCCCTCGACTACGCCCGGCCGACGACGCCCGCCCGGTTCGCCTACCTGGTGCTGGGGCTCCAGTTCGGCGGCCTGCTCCAGGATCCGCTGACCGGCGGGCTGGGCCCGGTGGTGGACTTCTTCGCCGCGAACCTGAGCATGGCCGTCCTGGTGCTCGCGCTCGCCGGCTTCGGGCTCGCGCTCGCCGGGGCTGGTCGGCTGCGCGGCGTGGGGGTGCCCGTCGCGCTGTTGACCGTCACGTGGTTCGTGCTCGTCACCGTCTTCGCCCGTGCCTACAACGACGGGTTTCCCGATCGCTACTACCTGGTCCCCGTCGCGATCCTCGCCCTGTGGGCCGGCGTCGCGGCCTCGCTGGCCTGGGACGCGGTGGTCAGAGGAGCGGTCCGCCTGTGGACCCGCGGCTTCCCGCGGCCACTCCGGCTGGTCGCGATGCTGGTCGCGGCGGTCCTCGTGCTGGCCCTGCCCGCGCAGCGCGCCCTGGCGGGCCGAACGGAGCAGACCGGGGCCGCCGGTGACCAGGGCGCGCAGTGGCTCGACGCGGCGTACGCCATCCTTCCCCGCGACGCCGTCGTGATCTCCTGGTGGAGCTACTCCACGCCGCTCTGGTACGGGCGGTGGGTCGAGGGACGCCGGCCGGACGTCCAGATCGTGGACGACCGGAACCTGCTCGACGACGGGTACGACACGGTGCAGAACGCGGTCCGCCACTTCGAGGCCGAGGGTCGGCCCATCTTCCTGATCCGCCAGCCCCAACAGATCGCATCCCTGGCGTCCCAGTACCACCTCGTCCAGCACGACACGATCCCCGGCTACAGCCCGCTCTGGGAGATAGTTCGATGACACCCACCGGGGGGCGCCTCCCGGCGTTCTCCTACTTCTTCCCGGCCCACGACGAGGCGGGCAACATCGAGGGGCTCGTCGCAGAGGCGCTCGAGGCGCTCCCCGCGATCGCCGAACGCTACGAGATCATCGCGGTCGACGACGGAAGCACGGACGCCACGCCCGGCCTGGCCGATCGCCTGGCGGCCGAGCATCCCGGCGTCGTGCGCGTGGTGCACCACTCCGTGAACCGGGGGTACGGCGCCGCCCTCCGGAGCGGGTTCGCGGCCTCGCGATACCCGGTGGTCGGCTTCACTGACGGCGACCGGCAGTTCCGCGTCGCCGATCTCGGCCAGCTCCTCGAGCTGCTGGCCGCGCCCACATCGCCGGACGCCGTGGTCGGCTACCGGCTGCGGCGCGCCGATCCAGCCGCGCGGCTCCTGTACGCCCGGCTGTACCGGCTCGCGCTTCGCGCCTTCTTCGGGCTCCGGGTGCGCGACGTCGACTGCGCGTGCAAGGTCTTCCGGCGGCAGGCGCTCGAGGGGGTCCGGCTCGAGTCGGGCGGCGCGTTCCTGTCCGCGGAGCTGCTGGTCAAG
>JAJYDP010000691.1 GCA_021777365.1 Chloroflexota bacterium
CTGGCCGAGGACACGGCCCGGGCTCGACCTTGACGCCCGGCCTGACATGTGTTAGCAATCTCACCCTGAGAGTGCTAACCACGCGGGGAGGTCCCACGCGGGGAGCCCGGACACCCGCCACGGCGCCGGTCGATCGATCCGCCGTGCCGCAGAGAGGACAACGAGGAGGCCATGGCAAAGCTCATCGCCTACGACGAGGAAGCACGGCGGTCGCTGAAGCACGGGATCGACCAGCTCGCGGACGCCGTGAAGACGACCCTGGGACCCAAGGGCCGCAACGTCGCCCTGGACAAGAAGTTCGGCGCTCCGACCGTCACCCACGACGGAGTGACCGTGGCGCGTGACATCGAGCTCGACGATCCATTCGAGAACATGGGCGCGCAGCTGCTCAAGGAAGCCGCGACCAAGACCGAGGACGTCGCCGGCGACGGCACCACGACCGCGACCGTGCTGGCCCAGGCGATCGTCAACGACGGCCTTAAGAACGTCGCCGCGGGCGCCAACCCGATGCAGATGAAGATCGGCATCGAGAAGGCCGCCGCCGCGGTCGCCGAGGCGGTCAAGAAGGCCGCCACGCCGGTCCTCGGGCACGACGAGGTCGCGCAGGTGGCGACCGTCAGCGCCGCCGACGACGAGATCGGCAACCTCATTGCCGAGGTCATGGACAAGGTCGGCAAGGACGGCGTGATCACGGTCGAGGAGTCCAAGACGCTCGCCTTCGAAACCGAGTACGTCGAGGGCATGCAGTTCGACCGCGGTTACATCTCCGGGTACTTCGTGACCGACACGGCCCGCATGGAAGCCGCGCTGGACGACCCCTACATCCTGATCACCGACAAGAAGATCTCGGCGATCGCGGACATCGTGCCGGTCCTCGAGAAGGTCCTGCAGCTGGGCAAGAAGGAGCTCGTGATCGTCGCCGAGGACGTCGACGGCGAGGCACTCGCGACGCTCGTGGTGAACAAGCTCCGCGGCATCCTGAACGTGCTGGCCGTGAAGGCCCCCGGGTTCGGCGACCGGCGCAAGGAGATGCTCCGCGACATCGCGGTGCTCACCGGTGGCCAGGTCGTCAGCGAGGAGCTCGGCAAGAAGCTCGACACGACCCAGGTGAGCGACCTGGGTCGGGCCCGCCGCGTGGTGGCGACCAAAGACGAAACCACCATCGTCGAGGGTCGCGGCGCGCAGAAGGACATCGACGCGCGCGTCAAGCAGATCAAGGCGCAGATCGAGGACACCACCTCGGACTACGACAAGGAGAAGCTCCAGGAGCGCCTGGCCAAGCTCTCCGGGGGCGTGGCGATCATCAAGGTCGGCGCGGGCACCGAGGTCGAGCTGAAGGAGAAGAAGCACCGCGTCGAGGACGCGCTCTCGGCCACCCGGGCGGCGGTCGAGGAGGGGATCGTCCCCGGCGGCGGCGTGGTGCTCATCAACGCGGCCTCGGCGATCGACGGCCTGGGCCTGGACGGCGACGCGAGGATCGGTGCCGAGGTGGTCCGGAGCGCGCTCGATGAGCCGCTGAAGATCATCGCGCGCAACGCCGGCCTCAACGGCGCCGTGGTGCTCGAGACGGTCCGTCGCAAGCAGGCCGAGACGGGCAACCTGAACCTCGGGTACGACGTCATCAGTGGCCAGTACGACGACATGCTCGCGCGCGGGATCGTGGACCCGGCCAAGGTGACGCGCTCGGCCGTCGAGAACGCGGCCTCCATCGCGGCCATGGTCCTGACCACCGAGGCGATGGTGACCGACAAGCCCGAGCCGAAGTCGGCTGCTCCGGGCATGCCGCCCGGCGGCGGGATGGGCGACTTCTAGTCGAGTAGCGATACCGGGCCTCAGGCCCCGGTGGCGACCCGCCACAGCGGGTCGGTGCACCTCGCAACGCTTGCGAACGGGCGGCGGGTTTCCGCCGCCCGTTCGCTGTCACCACGGCCCGAGACCCCGTGACGGGCGGTTCGAGCTGGTGGCCGCGCGGTATGCTGTCGCGAGCGAGCCGCCGCCCACGCCCGCACACGAACTGAACGAGATACCGCGCCGAAGGGGGAGTCCGCTGACAACCGACCGCCCGCAGGATCCCGCAGCACCCGGCTCCGGCGCTCCACCGCCAGCGGGTGAGCCGCCGCGCCCGGCGCCCGGCGTCCGGGAGCAACTCGGGCGCACGCGGGAGGCGGCGGTGGGCCTGGCACGGGCCCACCTTGACCTGCTGAAGGCGGAGCTCGACGGCATCGTCGAGGAGATCAAGGTCATCGCCGCGCTGGCGGGCGTGATCGTGGCGGTGGCGTTCTTTCTGTCCCTGCTCCTCGCGATCGGCGGGACGCTGTTCCTCGGCGAGTGGCTGTTCGGTTCGATCGGCTGGGGTGTGGCGCTCGGCGCGCTGCTCTCGATCGCCCTGATCGTGGCCACGGCGATGGTGCTCGTCGGCGCGCCGCGCCGCGTTGTCGCCACGCCGCTCACCTGGGGCGTGGTCCTGGGCGTCGTGGTGTCGGTGGTCCTGGGCGCGAACCTCGCGCGCCGGGCAGCCGCACACGTGGCCACGCAGCTGCGCTCCGGCGCGCTTCCCAACCTCGACCCGGCGTGGGCGCCCGCGGTGGTGGGCATCGCGGTCGTCGCGATCGTGCTCGGGGTGATCGGACTCATCGCGCTTGGAAGGGTCGGCGGGCCGGGCGGCGCGGTCGCGGGGCTCGTGCTTGGCGCGATCGCCGGCGGGCTGATCGGCTGGGGCTGGGCGGGCCTGACATTCAGCTGGCACGGTGCCGTGGCGATCGGGATCACCGTGGGAGTGCTGGCGTGGATCACGCTGATGCCGGCCTGGATGTTCCGGGCCGGGGTCGACCCGACGGCGCGGTTCCGGCGGCTCTGGCCGAAGGAGTCGTACGAGACCGCGATGCAGACGAAGGAATGGCTGGAGAGCGAATGGCAGAAACGACGCGCCAGGCTCGGCAGGACGTAGCGCAGGCGCGCGAGCGACTCGCCGCGGAGGTCGACGATCTCGATCTCGCGGCGCGCTCGGCCGTTGACCTCCCCGCCAAGATCCGCCGCAACCCGGCGCGCGTGGCGGCGCTGGCGGGCAGCGCGGTTTTCCTGGCCGCGGGCGGGCCGAAGCGTGCCACCCGGCGGTTTGCCGGGCTGGTCCGGCGACCGAAGCCGGCCCCCGTCGCGTCGCTGCTGCCCGAGGAGGTGCAGCGCATCGTGGAGCGGGCCGGTGCGGAGGGTGGTGACGTCCGGGCCACGCTCGAGCGCGGGTTCGCCGACTGGCTCGAGCAGGGCCGCGCCGGCACGAAGGGCAAGGGAAAGAAGAGCGAGCGCCGGACCGGGGGCGAGACGTT
>JAJYDP010000692.1 GCA_021777365.1 Chloroflexota bacterium
GATCTACGACGCGCCGGACCTGGGGGGCGACCAGGTCGATGAAGGTGCCACTGCGCGGCTGACTGCTTCCGAACCGGACGATCGTGATGGACGAGAACGTCTCCTCGCCGGCGGTGAAATCGAGGGTCACGTCGTAGGACGACACCGAGAGGTGGGCGGCCCGTTGCCGAGCCTCTTCGCGGGTCAGGTTCATGCCCGGCATGTTGGTCTCTCCACTCTCGATCCCACTCTGAAGTGCTGCGCGACGAATCGCTGTGCCGGAGGCTACCGCTTGTTGACCTCCGCGGCAGGCCGGGTCGGCACCAGGGAGATGACCAGCACCACGGCGCACAACGGTGCGACGACCCAACTGAGATCGCCCGGCGGTGTCCCCATGGTGACGAGGTGCTTGTACTGTCCGATGGTGAGCGCCATCAGCAACTGCGCGCCGCCCCACTGGGCGAGCAGGCCGATGATGTTCGTCCCACCGGCCACAGCGGTGTTCATCGTGGCGATGGACTGGGCGCCGCTGTCCGGCGCGAGGATGTGGATCAGGCTGCGCACCGTCCCGACGACGTTGTAGAGGGCGAGGAACCACACCGCCAGCCGGGGGCCAGCGTAGCGATCCGCGGCGGCTGGCAGCAGCAGTCGGAGATCAGGTCGGGGCATGGCGGGATATCACCTCGGTACCAGGACACGGAAGGGAGCCGGGAGGGATCGACGCTCCCGGCGAGGGCAGCCGCGGCCCCTCGACATCGACGTGCGGCAGGATCCGGTCGAGCCAGGCGGGCAGCCACCAGTTGGCTCGGCCGAGGAGAGTCATGGTCGCGGGCACGAGCACGAGCCGGACCACCGTGGCATCGATCAGCACGCTGGCGGCCAGCCCCACCGCCAGCATCTTGATCACGACCTGCGTGGACGCCACGAACGCGATGAAGACGCTGGCCATGATCAGCGCGGCCGCCGAGATCACCCGGGCGGTGGACGCGAGGCCGGAGGCGACCGCCTCGGTGTTGTCGTGGGTGGCCTCCCACGCTTCCTTGACCCTCGACAGGAGGAACACCTCGTAGTCCATCGAGAGGCCGAAGATGATGGCGAACATCATCATCGGGACGTAGGACTCGATCGGCACGTTCTCCGACAGGCCGAGCAGGCCGCGACCCCAGCCCCACTGGAAGACCGCGACGACAAGGCCGGCAGAGGCGCCGATCGACAGCAGGTTGAGCACGGCCGCCTTCACCGCCAGCAGCAGGCTGCGGAAGGCGAGGATGATCAGCAGGAACGCGGTGCCGACGACGACGGCGAGGATGATCGGCAGCCGGTTCACGAGGATGTCGCGGAACTCCAGCTGGGTGGCCGTGTTGCCGGTGACGTAGCCCGACGCGCCGCTTCCCGCGAGCGCCGCGGGCAGGGTCGTGTCGACGAGCCGATCGAACAGGGTCGAAGTTGCCGCATCCTGCGGGGAGCTGGCGGGCACGACGGTGCCGACGAGCAGCGCGCCGTTCGGCGACGGCTGCAGGGGCGAGACGCGGGCGACGTCCGGGACGGCGGCGAGGTCACGCTGAACCGTGCCGGCGAGCCCGGCGAGCGAACCGGTGGCGTGCCGGGTATCCACGACGATAGTGAACTGGCCGTTGGCGCCGGGGCCGAACGCCCGGGCGACCAGGTCATAGGCCCGCTTGTCGGTGAAACTCGTGGGATCCGCGCCATTGTCCACGTGGCCCAGCTGCACGGAGAAGAGCGGGACGGTCAGGACGGCCAGCGCGAGCATGCCGCCTGCCAGGAACCACCAGGGTCGCCCGGCGACCAGCCGCGCGTACCGGCGCCACGCCCCGCCACCCGACGCCCCGGGCTCCGCGACCGGGGTCCGCACGGTGAACCGGTCGATGCGACGGCCCGCCAGCGCGAGCCCGGCCGGTACGAGGGTCACGGCTCCGAGCGCGGCGGCCGCGACGGTGAACACGGCAGCCAATCCGAGCTGACCGATGAACGTGATCCCCGAGGCGTAGAGGCCCAGCAGCGCCACCGACACCGTGGTCGCCGCGACGAGTACCGCGTGGCCGCTCGTCCCGACGCTGCGGCCCGCGGCGGCGACGGGGTCCTCGCCGTCCATGATCGCCTGGCGGTACCGGGTGGTGAGGAAGAGCGCGTAGTCGATCCCCACGCCCAGGCCGATCATCGCGGCCAGGGTGGGCGAGGTGGTGCCGAACATCAGCACGCCCGCCACGAGGGAGAGGATCGAGAGCCCGATGCCGACCCCGACGAGCGCGGTGACCAGCGGGAGTGCTGCGCCCAGGACGCTGCCGAACGTGAGCAGCAGGACGAGAAGCGCGACGGCGAAGCCGATGGCCTCGCCGCGAAGGTCCGACGGCGCAGGCCGGGTGATCTCCTGGAGCCCGTTTCCGAACTCGACCTCCACCCCGGCCGCGCGCGCCGGCGCCGTCGCCCGGTCCAGGCTGGTGACGTAGCCGGCCCCCAGCGTCCTGGGCTCGACGTCCAGGCGGATCGTCGCGTATGCGGTGCGTCCGTCGGTCGAGAGCGCGGGTGAACCGGCGACCAGCGGGTTCGACACGGAGAGGACGTGCGGCAGCCGTTGCAGGGCGAGGAGGGACTGCTCGATGGCCGCCCCATGCGCGGCCAGGGTGCTGGTCGCCACGTGCAGCACCACCTGCCCGCTGTAGCCGCTCGCGGCGGGCTCGTTGGCCGTCAGGAGGTCCGCGCCCACGGAGGCCTGAGTTCCGGGCAGGTCGACGTTGTCGCTGAACACGCCGCCGGCGACCTGCCGCGCGGCCAGGGTGCCCGCCAGGAGCAGCGCCCACAACAGGACCACGACGGCCGGATGCCGAGCGGAGGCGGTGCCGAGCCGCTGCAGGCGTCCCACCTGTACGGCATCGCGCGTCGACTCGTGGTGTGGAGGGGACTTGGGCGCGCGGGGCATGGGCGGGGACTCCCGGGAATGTGACAGGACTGACAGTCCTGCGATGCTATCCGGTGGGTGCAGAACTGTCAACGGTGACAATTGACGTCGTTGCCAGAAGGGGCTATCGTCGCTCCATGGACGGGTTGGAGACGCCGGGGCGCCGCGAGCGGAAGAAGGCCCGGACGCGGGAGGCGCTGCGGGCCTCCGCGCGACGGCTGTTCGCGCAGCAGGGTTTCGCCGCCACCACCGTCCAGCAGATCGCCGACGCCGCCGACGTGTCCGAGCGGACCTTCTTCCGCTACTTCGAGTCGAAGGAAGATCTGCTCCTGCCCGACGTGGTCGCCATGTTCGAGGTGGTCGAGCGGGCGATCCGCGGCCGGCCGCGCGACGAGCAGCCACTGCCCGCGATCCTGGAGGCCT
>JAJYDP010000693.1 GCA_021777365.1 Chloroflexota bacterium
GGGCGCTCACGATGTCGCCGTTGGCGCGCGCGCACTCGAGGACCAGCGCGACGTCGTGCTCGGGGGCCACGGCCCGGATCACGAGGGTGCTGACGGGAGACCCGATCTCCTCGTCGGGATTCGCGACGAAGGTGACCCGGTCGAACGGCAGCCACGGGAGCCGGCCTTTCCCGGGTCCGCCCGGTCGGTCGTCCCCGTGTCCGCCGCCATCACCGCCGGCGCCCGGCGGGAGGCCCTCGCGAGGAGTCGCCCGCAGCGCGCGGAGCGCGTAGAGCCCGGCCAGCAGCCCCGACTTCATGTCGCAGACGCCAGGGCCGTACGCGCGGGCAGCGGCGATCCGGAACGGCCGCTCCCGGGCTGTTCCCGGCTCGAACACGGTGTCGAGGTGGCCTATCACGAGCACCCGCGCCGGCCCGACCCCGTGCAGCGTGCCGATCACCGTGTCGCCCAGCTCCCGGTTGGGGAGGACCTGCACGCTGGCACCGAGGTCGCGCAGCACCTCCGCGGTCCACCGGCCGGCGAGGTCCACGCCGTCCTTGGTGTACGAGCCGCAGTCGATGTCGACCAGCGTGGCGAGATCCGCGAGGTAGTCGGGAAGCGACGCGGCCACCTGCGCCCGCAGCCGGGCAAGGTGCGCCCCGGGAACGGTGGCGATCTGCATCGGCGCAGTCTACGGGAGCGACGGGGCGGAGGTCGCGTTACCATCGGCGCGGCCCGGCAGCCCGATCGGGAGGCGGCGGGCAACTGGACGTGATCGTGAACGTGACCACCGAGCACCCTCTCGTCGGTCGACTGGCGCGGCCGACCCGCCGTCGAGCCGGCGTGTACGGCCGCGCCTTCCGGCGGGAGCTGTCACGCCTGCGCGACCGCCGGCGACTGCTCGCGATCCTGCTGCTCGGCGTCACCGGCGGGCTGCTGGCCACGTTCCTCGTGGCCCGCGGAGAGGCGGCCGGTGCCGACGCGCGCGCGTACTGGGCCGGGGTCCGGATCTGGCTGGGGGGCGGCGATCCGTACCACCCGGGCGGCGTCTTTCTGCCCTACGTGTACGCCCCGTGGATGCTGCCGCTGTTCCTGCCGTGGGCGCTGCTCCCCTGGAACGTGGCCTGGGTGGTCTGGCGCGGCGCCAACGTCCTGCTGTTCCTGTGGTCGGCCGAGTGGGCCTACCGCCGGCGTCCGCTGGCGACGGCCGTCGCGATCGTCGTGCTGCTGCTGCCGCTGGCGGCGACGCTCGACACCGGGAACGTCACCCTGCTGCTGACGCTCGCGGTCTGGCTGGCGCAGTTCAGCGGGCCGCGGGTCGGCGGGGCCCTCTGGGCGCTGGCCGCCAGCATGAAGTGGTTTCCCGCCGTGCTGTTCGTGTTCCTCCCGCCCCGGGCGCGCGCATGGGGCCTCGCGATCGGCGCCCTTGCGGTGGTGCTTGCCCTCGCCACCTGGCCCGAGACGCTCGTGCAGATCGACACCGCGCTCAACTTCCCGCGGCCGCTCCGGCTCGACTACGTGCTGATCTTCTGGGCCGCGGTCCCCTGGCTGTGGCGGCACGCGGACCCGCTCTGGTGGGCGAACCGCCGCGAGCTGCCGGCTGCCGTCCGGGCGGCGAGGGCGCGGGCCGCAGGACTGTGGGAGGGGTTCCGGCGCGACCCGGAGGCGGCCCGCGCACAGGCCCGCCGGGGAATCGGCGCAAGGCTGCGGGCGTTCTTCGGTCTCGCCTGAGCCGTCCGGCCGGGGCCGGGGCGCCTCCGCGGTGTGGCGCAGCGTGTCGCCCCCCGGCATCGGCGTCCGGTCAGCCCGCGCCGGGAGTGGCGTCGTGCCACCCGGAACCAGACGGCCGGAGCGCGCCCGCGACCTGCCATCCGCGATAGCCGCGCCGGAACCCCGCAGCCGCGAGTTGCGCGGCGTACGGGGACAGCGCGGAATCCACGCCGTCGATGCGGGCCAGCTGCAGCGCGCGGAGCCGGCCGTCGGACACCAGGCCAGCGAGGGCACGCAGCGCCGCCTCGGCCGCGCCGGGCCGGTCGAACGCCGGCAGGGTGCGGAGGGCGCGCCCGCCACGCTCGAGGAACGCCACCGGCTCGCCGTCCAGCAGCACGACGTGGGCGCCCGCCACCCGGGCCGCGGCGCCGTGCCCCTCGCCGGGGCGCTGCGGCCACGGCAGCACCGCCCCGTACGGCTGGGCGGGGTCGACGGCCGCGAGCACCAGCACCGCGGCGTCATCGGGGTCGGCCCCGGGCGGCCGACGGGCGGCCCGGAGCCGCTCGACCGCCCCCGGCAGCGCGAACTGCGCGCCGCCGAGCCGCTCGACGAAGTATCCGCGGCGGACCCGCCCCCGCTCCTCGAGTTCGCGCAGGACGGGGTAGACCGCCGCGAACCCACCGGGCACACCCTCGGCCACCACGCCGTCCCGCGTGACCACGCCCTGCCGCTCGAGCAGCGCGAGCGCCCGCGCGTGAAGGCGCGCCGTGGCCGGGATCGCGCCACCCGCGGACCCTGCCGGGGGATGGCCCCCCCGGACCAGCGACCAGCGTCCCGCCGCCTCCGGGGGCACGAGCCGTACGCCCCGGCGCGGCCCGGCTCCCGAGGCAGGCCGGCGCCAGCGGAGCGCCCGAAGCGGCGCAAAGGTGTCGTTGGTGAGCACGCCCGCCCAGGCGAGATCCCAGAGCGCATCCAGCATGACCCGCTCCGACGGCACGGGCTCGCCACGACCGCCGGCGGCGTCATGCGCGGCGATCAGCAGGTCGCGGTAGAACGACGCGCCGTGCACCTGCAGGTGCGCGGCCAGCGCCTCTCGCAGCCAGGCCGGTCCCAGGGCGCCGGCTTCGCCGGTCGGCGTGTCCGCAGCGGCAGTGACCGGATCCAGCAGCAGCCCCAGCCGCTCGGGCCGGAAGAGGGCGATCCGTCCGTCGTCCGGACCGAGGCGCCCGTGCCCGACCCACGCGACTTCGCCGGCCGCTCCCAGCTCGTCGAGCAGCCTCGGCACGTACCCGGGCACGCGGACCGCCAGGATCTCCCGCTCCAGGACGCTGGCCGGGAGCGCCAGCCCTTCGAGCTGTGTCACGACCTCCACGAGCCGCTCGATGCCGCCGGCGCCGCCCGTGCCGATCCCGTGCCAGGCCGGCAGGAACCGGGCCAGTGCGGCCGCCTCGACCGGTTCGATCTCGCGGCGCAGCCGCGCCAGGGAGCGCCGCCGCAGCGCTCGCAGCACCTCGGCGTCGCACCACTCGCGATCCCAGCCTCCGGGCCGGAACTCGCCGCGCAGGATCGCGCCACGTTCCAGCAGCCCCTCGAGGGCCCGCTCCGCCGCGAGCGCGGGAATGGCCCAG
>JAJYDP010000694.1 GCA_021777365.1 Chloroflexota bacterium
GGCCTGGGAGCGCCGGGTGTCCCGGCGACCCGGAGGCGAGCCGCTGGTGGACCTCTCGCTCTTCGGGTCGCGCAGCTTCACCTGGGGAGTCATCCTGACCGCGTTCGGCGTCTTCGGGCTCTTCGGCGTCCTCTTCGCGCTGCCGCAGTTCTTCCAGGCGGTCATGGGCGTCGATCCGCAGGGATCCGGGTTCCGGCTCCTGCCGGTCATCGCCGGTCTGATCCTGGGCGCGGTGCCCGCCGACCGGATCGCCGCCCGCATCGGCGCCAGGCTCACGGTCGCGGCGGGGTTCGCGATCGTGGCGGCGGGCCTCGCGATCGGCACGACGACGAGAGCCGGGAGCGGGGATGCCTTCCTCGCGGCATGGACGTTCATCACCGGCGCGGGGGCGGGACTCGGGTTCGCCACGGCGGCCTCGGCAGCGCTGGTCGAGCTGCCGGCCGAACGGAGCGGCGTGGGTTCGGCGCTCCTGCAGGCGGTCGTCAAGCTCGGACCGGCCTTCGGGTCGTCGATCCTGGGAAGCGTGCTGAACAGCACGTACCAGCACGGCGTCAGCGTCACCGGCCTGCCATCGGCGGCAGCGGCGGTGGCCCGCGGCAGCGTCTTCGGGGGGATCGCGGTAGCGCGCGAGCTCGGCTCCGCGGCGCTCCTCGTCTCCGCGCGCACGGCGTTCGCAGCCGGGATGGACGACGCCGTCCGGGCGGCGGCCGTGGTCGCAGTGGCCGCTGCGGTCCTTGCGCTGGCCTTCCTGCCGGCACGTGCGCATGCCGCCGAACCGGGTCCGGCCCCGCGCCCCGAGGCGGGAGACGCCGCGGCCGGTTGACGGCTGGACACGCGGCGAGCGCTGGGCGCGCGCCGCGGGCTGGACGCGCGCCGCCGCGCGCGGGACGATACCGATCGGCGAGCAGGAGGCGAGGCATGGACCTTCCACGAACCGACGATCGACCCCGGCCGGGGCTCCGGGAGCGCAAGAAGGCACGTACCCGGGCCCTGATCCAGGAGCACGCACTGCGACTCTTCCGCGAGCAGGGCTATCCGGCGACGTCGATCGAGCAGATCGCGGAGGCGGCGGAGGTGTCCCCCTCCACCGTCTTCCGCTACTTCCCCACCAAGCCGGACCTGGTGGTCTACGACGACCTCGACGAGCGCATGATCGAGGCGTTCCGCGCGCAGCCGCCTGGGCTGACCGCGCTCCAGGCGCTGCGGGCCGGCATCCTGGCCGGGTTCGGTTCCCTGGGCGGTCCCGAGCTGGCCGTCCAGCGGGAGCGCGAGCGGCTGATGCGCAGCGAGCCGGAGCTGCGCTCGGCCATGCTCGACGAGCTGACCCGCACGGTGCACGAGATCGCGGCCATGATCGTGGAACGGTCGGGCCGACCGCCCGGCGACGACGCCGTCCTGGCCCTCGCAGGGGCCGTGATCGGCGTGGTGATCGCCGCCTGGCTCGCCGACCCGGACGAGGACTGGACGACCCGCTTCCTCGATCGGGTGGATGCGGGGCTGGTGCTGCTCGAATCAGGCTTCCGGTTCTGACCCGGCGACCGGACCGCCCGTGGCCGGGACCCGGGCGGCATCCGGCACGTCAGCCCCGAACGGCCTCGTCCGCCTGGTCGAGTGCCCGGTCGATGATCGCGAAGCCTTCCGCCAGCTCCTCCTCGGTGATGCAGAGCGGCGGGTTGGTGGAGATCGCGTTCCAGCGCACGAACGTGTACATCCCCTGCTCGCGCAGGGAGCGGGCGACGGCCTTCATCTCGTCGCTCGTCCCGTTGTAGGGCGCCATCGGCACGTACGGGTCGCGGCTGCGGGCCAGCTCGACGATCCCGAAGAGCCCGATGTTGCGCACCGACCCGACCGAGGGATGCCTCGCCCGGAGCGCCAGGTGGTGCTCGCGCATCCGCTCGCCCATCTGCCGGGCGTGCTCGACGAGCCCGTCGTCCTCGTAGACGGCGATCGTGGCCAGCCCGGCGGCGCACCCGACGGGGTGGCTGTTGTACGTGAGGCCGCCGTAGAAGACGTTCGTCTCGAAATGTTCCGCGATCCCGTGGCGGACGGCCACCGCGCCGAGCGGCACGTAGCTGGACGTGAGGCCCTTGGCCATGGTGAGGATGTCCGGCACCACGCCCCAGTGGTTCACGGCGAACCACGCGCCGGTCCGTCCGAAGCCGGACATCACCTCGTCGGCGATCAGGAGGATGCCGTGGCGATCGCAGAGCTCGCGCAGCCCCTGCAGATAGCCGTCCGGCGGGACGAGGATGCCGTTGGTCCCGACCACCGGCTCGATCATGATCGCGGCCACCGTCTGCGGCCCTTCGTACATCAGGATCCGCTCGGTCTCGCGCAGGACCTCGTCCGCCGACAGCGACTCGGCGGCGCCCCAGGGGAGCGTGTCGGGGATCCGGACGACACCCGGGATCCCCGGCTCGTTCGCCCAGCGGCGCGGATCGCCGGTGAGCGTCATGGCCCCCGCCGTGGCGCCGTGGTAACTGCGGTAGCGCACGGCGATCTTGTGGCGGCCGGTGTAGAGACGGGCGAGCTTGATGGCGTTCTCGTTCGCCTCCGCGCCGCCGTTGGTGAAGAAGACCTTGTCCAGGTCGCCCGGCAGGATCTCCGCCAGCTTGCGGCCAAGCAGGGCGCGCGGCTCGGTGGCCATGAACGGGTTCGCGTACGCCAGCTTCGCCACCTGGGCGCTGATCGCGTCCACCACCCGGCTGTCGCCGTGCCCGATGTTGACGCTCATCAGCTGGCTGTTGAAGTCGATGTACCGCGTGCCGTCCGGGGAGTAGAAGTAGACGCCCTTCGCCCGGTCGACCGCGATGGGATCGACCGCCGACTGGGCCGACCACTCGTACAGCGTGTACTGCCGCGAGAGCCGGATGATCTCCTCGGCCGTGAGGGATCCCGGCGCGACGCTGACTCCCATGACGCGAACACCTCGTGCTGTACGGGAACCGCCCGTGCGAATCCGGTCTGCCTGCGGGCTGCGGTCTCTGAGGTTCGCACTATGCCACGAAGCGGGGGGCATGCGCTGTGCCCGCGGAGCGGGGGAACATGCCCGCTCGGCGGGCGCGGGCCGCTCGGCGGGCGCGGGCCGCTCGGCGCAGGCGCCGTCGCGGCCGGGTCGTGGGCTACCTGGTTCGCGGGAAGCCCAGGTCCACCTTCGAGCTGCCGGGGTCGGGCCACCGCGAGGTCACGACCTTGGCTCGCGTGTAGAACTGCACGCCCTCCGGCCCGTACATGTGCAGGTCCCCGAAGAGCGAGGACTTCCACCCGCCGAACGAGTAGTAGCCCACGGGCACCGGGATCGGCACGTTGATGCCGA
>JAJYDP010000695.1 GCA_021777365.1 Chloroflexota bacterium
TCCGCCGAACTTGGCGACAAGGTATATGACGTGCCCCGCGAGATCGACGACCAGGTGGCGCTGCTGAAGCTCCGTTCGATGGGAATCACCATCGACGAGTTGACCGATGCCCAGCGGGAGTACCTGAGCTCCTGGCAGCACGGGACCTGAGCCAGCCCGGGCGTTTTTACAGCTTTCTGACATCAACTCTGCATAGGGTTGGTCGGTGTGCGGCTTCTTGTTGTCGAGGATGATCCAAAACTGGGCAGGTTGCTGACGGAGTCGCTCTTGTACGACGGCTTCGGCGTTGAGCATGTGACCTCCGGCCGGGAGGCCCTGCTCGAGGCGCGCATGGGCTCCTACGACGTGATCATCCTCGATGTGATGCTGGGTGAGGGCATGGACGGCTACGAGGCATGCGAGCGCCTTCGCGATGCGCGCGTCTGGACCCCGGTGATCATGCTCACCGCTCGGTCGGGCGAGTCGGACCGGGTCCGCGGCCTGGATGCGGGTGCGGACGACTACCTGGTCAAGCCCTTTTCGCTGGCCGAACTCTCGGCTCGCATACGGGCCCTTATTCGCCGCGGCTCGCCCGAGCGGCCGACGGTGCTCCGCGTGGGCGGCCTCGAACTCGATCCGGCCGCACGCACGGTGAAGAGGGATGGCGTTGAACTCGGTCAACACCTGACGCCGCGCGAGTTCCGTCTGCTCGAGCTGCTCATGCGGCACGAGGGAATGGTTCTGTCCCAGGAGCAGATACTCGATCGCCTGTGGGGCAAGGATCAATACGAGGTCTCCAACGTGGTGGAGCAGACCGTGAGATACTTGCGCAGCAAAGTCGACCGCCCTTACGGAACCACCGATATCGAGACTGTGCGCGGGTTCGGCTACCGCATACGAGCGCGGGTGTGATGCCCGATGTCGCTTCGCATAAAGCTGGCCTTGCTGACGGCCTCGTTGGTCGTAGTCGTCGGAACGGGTTCGGCAATCTATCTCTACCAGGCTGTATCCGGTGGCCTCCACAGGTCTGCATTCGACACGCTCCGGACTCGCCTGGCGGGCATTGAGGTTGCATTGGCGGACTCGTCGAACCTGCAGAACGCGCAAGGCTCGCGGGACGGTTCTTTTGAACAAGTGCAGGTCTCCGGGCTGCCGTTGGCCATCACGGCACCCCGCGCTCCCTTCAGCGCGGTGCAGCTGCTTGGGCCCGGCGGGCAGGTGCTATCCGGCTATGGATCCTCCACGGCCCTGGTCGGCGCGACGACTTTGCGCCGCATCGGAGCCGCAGGATTCACTGGACTATTGCACCTTGGCGGCGAGACGACAGCCTCGCCCGTGGCGGTGGTCAAGTCAGCCGCTCTGCCGGGTGATTACGTGGCCGGGGCCGTAAGTGGTGCGCCGATCGAGCGCGAACTCGCCACCCTTGCCCGTTGGCTCTTCTTCGCCAACGTCGCGCTCGGCCTGACGGCGTTTGGTGCCGGATTGGCGATCTCATCCGCTGCGCTTGCACCGATCGGCAGAATGCGGCGCCAGGTCGAGGAAATGATCAGATCCGGTTACCCGGGCACGGTCGAGACCGGAGCCGGCAAGGACGAGGTCGGCCGGCTGGGAGCAACGTTCAACTCGCTCCTTACCAAGCTCAGGAACTCCAGAGAGGCCCAGACCCAGTTCGTGGCCGCGGCGGGCCACGAGCTTCGCACGCCGCTTGCGATCATGCGCGGTGAGCTGGAACTTGCCGCCAAGCGCAACACCGGCGCGGAAGAGCTGCGCTTGGCGGTTTCGTCTGCGGTGGAAGAGACCGACAGGCTTGCCCGCATGGCCGAGCGCCTCCTCCTGCTTGCACGCGGGGAGCAGGCTGGGCAAGTATTTCACCCCCAGTCGATCGACGTGCTTAGCTCCGTCGCGGGTGTCCTGGAACGCATCCCTGTCGCTGACTTTCATGGCGTGCGTTTCGAGCTTCAGGTCGACGAAGGGCTCTCAATCATGTGCGACCCGGAGGCGTGGGTCCATATCATGCGAAACGTCGCCGAAAACGCGGCCAGGTTCACTCCCGAGGGCGGGCGCGTTGTCGTGCGCGCGCGCAGGAGGGCGGACGCCGTGGATGTCGAGGTGCACGACGAGGGCCCTGGATTCGGATCGCTATTGCCCGATGTGGCCCTGCGTCCTTTCGTCCGTGGCGCATCACGGGCAGGCGTTCAGGAGGGCTCCGGGCTCGGTCTCGCCGTGGTCCGGGAGTTCTGCGCTGCCAATGGTGGCTTGGTGGAGCTCGGGCGTTCGCCCCTTGGGGGCGGCCTCGTCCGTCTCACCATGAACGTGGCGGAAGCTACGGCCTAGTCCGAGGCACACTCCCATTCAAGGAACATCCCGTTGACATCTCGGCCACTTACCTTGGGCAACGGCTGGCACTTGCTGGCCGTTGAGGAAAGGAAGATCAATGCGAGTTCGGACATTGCTTACGTCGGCCGCCATCGTCTCGGTGTCGCTGCTCGGCGGTGGAGTCGCTTGGGCGTCGACGACGACCACTCAGCCGGGCGGGAGTGTCCCGGCGGTCGTGACCGCCCCGGGGCAGATCAATGCGCCCGGCGGCGGAAATCAGGTTGCAGACGGGCTGGCCTCCGCGGACCCCGCTGGGGGTGCCCAGGTGCAGCAGGATTTGCAGCAGGGGGTTCAACAGCAGGTTGGACCGGACATCCAATCGGGTGGTCCCGACACCGCGGCGACCGGTGTGGCTGCGGCGGGATCGCCGGCCTAGCAACTTACTGTAGCGCTGCGCTCCAGCGCGATATCCCGTCCTAAGGTCTTGCGCCTGCGGGTCGGGCATCCGTCAACTGGCCCGAGGGCCTTACCCGCGCGCATTCAGCTCCGCGGGTAAGGCCCTCGGGCCTGGCATTGGGAGGTTGCACGTGTGCGAGAACCTCTCCATAGCCCAGGCGGGGGAACCGGTGCGGGCACAGGCGGCGTGCGCGGCGACCAGCAGTAGAAGGTTGCGATCTTGCTCGTTCTGCCATATCTTGAAGGCAAGGCCCTGGATCGGCCCCGCCGAGGCCGCGGCCCAGACGGCAAAAGGAGGAGATTTGGACTTTTCGTTCAAGACCAAGGGCGTTTCCCTCTCCGACGCAGATCGGGACGTGATTCGCGAAAAGTTCTCTCGCCTCAACCAACTGGCGGATGCCAATGCCCGCGTCGAGGTGAAGCTTTTCGAGGAGCGGAATCCGAGCATCCCCGAGAAGGAGATCTGCGAGGTGACCGTGCATTCGCCCGGGGTGGTGGTGCGTGCAAAAGGGTCAGGGATCGGAGTTCTCGCAGCGGCGGATCGTGTCTATGATCGCC
>JAJYDP010000696.1 GCA_021777365.1 Chloroflexota bacterium
CCGATCTAGGGACCTGCGGCCAGGTCGGCCGAGGCCTGGGTCCTTCGTTCGCCCCACACCATCGGGCCATGGTGTGGGGTATCCGCGACAGCCGACCGGACGTCGGGGTCGTCGCGGATGGACGACGACGGACTACGGGGTCGCTGGCGGCAGCGCGGCAGGGATCGTCTCGGCCTGGTCGGGCCCGCTCGCGTTGTCGGGACTGACGATCATCCAGCCGAGGGCCGGCTCGCTCGCGATCAGCGTGGGGTCGAGCGACAGCGAGAGGGCGGCGCTCTTGCCGGGAGCTAGGGCGAGCCGTTCGCCCTGCGAGATCGCCGGCGCGAACGCGTCGAAGGTGCCCACGCCGGCCACCGTGTCGGCCGCCGCGGACACGAGCGAGGCCGCCTGGATCGCGTAGGTGAGCGGGGGATCGGCGGGGCTGAGACCGAGCGTGCTGGCCAACACCCCGCAGCGCAGCGTCGAGCTGTTGGCCGGAGCCTCGGCGAACGCTGCGGCAAGGAGCTGCTGGTCCGAGGCACGGAAGACGAAGCAGGCCATGCGCCCGTCGGGCTGACCGGCGGTTGCCAGGCCATGGTCCACCGCCGCCAGGACGTACTCGGCGCTGCCGGAACCATCGGTGTCGAGGGCGATGTCGAACTCGTTGACGGCTGCGGAACTCCAGGGCGCGTAGGTGTTGATGGCGAAGACGAGCATTCGATCGGTCGAGGGCAGCGCCGTGCCGTCGAGTCCGGTGGTCAGCGACTGGACGCCGACCGCGCGGACATCGACCGAGCCGGCGCCCATCGGGCCGCTGCGCAGGCCCCAGGCATACACGTCGGCGACCCCCGCATGGATCCCGGTGTTCGTCACGGTCACGGAGGCGACGTCCTGCCCGCCCTGTGGCGTAAGGGCGACGGTGGCCGGTGCCACGACGTTGGACAACGCACGCGGTGCGATGAGGAAGGGGATCGAGAGTGGGTAGACTCCCGGACGCGCCGCGGTCGGGGTTGCCACGACCGTACCCCGGACGGTGGTGAGCAGCGCGGCCGGGTCTGCCGGATGCTCCACGCCCGGGAGCGCCGCGACGGCCGCCGCCGAGAGGGTGAGCGCGACCGTCACGCTGGAGGTCCCGTGGGCCGGCACGCTGACGCGGGACGGTCGGATACGCACGTGGACGCCGAGGGCTGGCCCGGCGAACGCCGTGCGCAGCTGGTACGTGACGGCGTGCGTGCCAAGGTTCTGCAGGCGGACCGTCTGCGTCGCGCTGAACGGTCCCGTCATCGCCAGTGCCCCGAATGAGAGACTCGCGGTGCCCGGGCCGGTGGTGGCCAGGACCAGCGTGTCCACCGCCCGGGCCGGCTGGACCAGGCCCGCCCCGTCGGTGCGCGGGTCGTAGCCTGCGATCGCGGTCTCCGAGGCGGTGTTCATGAGCGCCGCCTTGACCTGCCCGGGCGTCCATCGCGGGTGGGCCTGCAGGACCAGCGCCGCGGCACCAGCCACCAGCGGTGCCGCCATGGAGGTGCCCGACTCCTGGACGGCGCCGATGCCGGTGCCCATGGCCGCGGACGAGACGGAAACGCCCGGCGCCGCCAGGTCCGGCTTCAGGGCGCTGTCGCCGCTGCGCGGCCCGCCCGCCGAGAAGTCGGCGGTCGCCCGGTACGTCGGGTTCGCCAGGGTAATGGGCCCAGCAATGGTCACCGTCGTGCCGTCGGCGCCCAGGAGCGCCGCGCCGTCGGATGGCCGCACGCCGAGGAAGGGGACGGTCACGCCGGGGATCGGACCCTCCTGCGGGGGATACGCTCCGGCCGTGGTGTTGACCATGACCACCGCGGCAGCGCCCGCGGCCTGCCCAAGCGTGGCGCGGTCGACCCGCGGACAGGTGCCCCGCAGCGTGACCACGATGTCACCGGGCTGGACGGCCGCATAGTCGGACGCCGCGCAGCCCAGGGCGATCCCGCCCGTGGCGTCCTTGAGCACGTCGAGACGGCCGGTCACCGGGAAGGCCGCGGTCCCGTTCGCGTCCAGCGCGGAGATGCCGTCGCCGATCCCGATGACGGCGCCCGGCAGGGTGGCGTGGGCATCGACCGCGGCCACCTCGATGGCGCCTGACGCCACGCCCGGCGTGCTCGCGGTGTAGGCGACGGACCCGTCGTTGCCGCCCGCGGCCACGACCACGATGCCCGCCCGCACCGCGTTGTCGACCGCCACCGCGTCGGGCGACTCGGGCCCGCCGAAGGGGGACCCCTCCGCGCCGAACGGCGCGCCGAGCGAGAGGTTGATCACGTTCATGCCGTTCTTGACCGCCCAGTCGACCGCGTCGATTACGTCGTCGGTGGTCCCCGAGCAGCCGAAGATCTTGAGCGCGTAGAGCCGGGCCCCGGGGGCGACCCCGGGAGCGACCAGGAATTGCGTGCGGGCGAGGGTCTGCGCGTCGTAGGGGCCGTGGTACGTCTTGCCCTCGGCGGTCACGCCGTACCCGCCGATGGTGCCCGCCACGTGCGTCCCGTGCCCTGCGCAGTCGAGCGGGTTGGGGTCCGGTTGGGGGATCGCGGCGGCACCCGTCCCGCCCGCGTCATAGGCGTCACCCACGAAGTCGTAGCCGCCCGCCACCTTCGAGTTCGGGAAGCCACTCCCCGCGAGCGAGACGCCGCTATTGGCCTGGTAGGCTGCCGGGTCGCCCGAGCCACCGAAGTCCGCGTGGGTGTAGTCGATGCCGGTGTCGATGACGGCGATCTTGACGCCCGCGCCAGTCAGCCCAGAGCCCACGGACCAGGCCGCCGGAACCCCGGTGAACTGCTCGCTCGTCGCGTTGGCCATCTGATTCTGCTGCACGGCCAGCACCTGCTCGACCCCGGGCAGCGCGGTGAGACGCGGCAGATCCCGCAGGGACACGCGCACCTTGATGCCGTCGTAGGCGTCCTGGTACTGCCCCAGGACGCGGGCCCCCAGCGTGGCCAGGCTCGGGCGGAGCGCATCCTGCTGAGCGCGCAGGGTCGAGCGCACGCTGGCCGCGGCGAATCCGGAGAGGACCATGCCGCGATCCCGGGCTGCGGCGCCCACCAGCGAGACCGGCGTGCCGCCGAGTTCCAGCATGACGGTCGCCTGACGGGCCGGATCGAGCAGGAAGGGGCGCAGCTGGGGGTCGATCTTGCTGACGTCGATCGACTGGAATGCCGGGGCCCCGGGCACGGGTCGCAGCGCCGGCGCGGCGGTCCCGGATGCGGCGGCCGCGGGCACGGTGGTGGCGGCGACCAGGACCAGCATGACCACGGACGACAGGGCCCTTCGCACGGCGCCTCACCCCCTCCACGCCCCGGGGCGGCATGG
>JAJYDP010000697.1 GCA_021777365.1 Chloroflexota bacterium
TCGCGGCGGTCGAGCGGGACGTGACGGAGACTGCGGTCGCCATCCTCCAGGCACGGGGGGAACCCGCCCGGTTCGAGCGGTTGCTCGGGGAGATCCTGGTGGGGCTCGATCGGGCCGGACACCTGCGCCGCCTGGTCGGGACCCGGACGTACGGCGAGTCGGTGGCTCGCTCGGAACGTGCGGCCGCGGCCCTCGGGCTGCTCGGCGAGCGCCCGGACGGCCCGGCGCCAGGTCCGGCAGGGGGCTCCGAGACCGCGGCCCCCGAGACCGCGGCCCCCGGGTCCGACGGGGCTGCGGATGGCCAGGGGGAGGGACGCGCCCGGGACGCGCGTGGTGGCACGCCGGGCGCCGAGCGGCACGGCACGCCGGGCGCCGAGCGGCACGGCACGCCTGCACCCGCAGAGTCGCCAATCGCGTCGCGAGGCGCCGACCACGTCACGATGCTGCTGGAGCTGATCCAGGGCGAGCTCGCCCGGCCGAAGCACCCCCGGCTGGTCGAGGTGGAGCCGGGCCGCTGGTGGCTGCGCGACCGGCGGGACCTGGATGGGGCGGCGATCCCGCTCTCCGACCGGCTCGAGTGGGCGATCTTCAGCCTGCTCTCGACGACCGGCGGGTTGAGCGAGGGCGCGTTCTACGACCGGGTCGCGGCGATGTTCCGGGGCTATGACGCCCCCGACCAGTCGCTCGTGCGGGCCTGCCTGGAGAGCTACCGCAGCCGCGCGTCGACGGCCGAGATGCTGATGACCGGCGACGAGCTGCAGGCGCGCTACCGGGAGCACACCGACCTCGTGGGCCTGCTCGTCGAATACGGCCACCGGCTGGGCCTCCGCTGCTGGGTGAGCCCGAAGGAGCAGAAGCGCCCGTACCGGGGGCGCCCGCTGGCGGGCCTCCTCTCCGACCAGGAGGCCCGCGCCTACCTGCCACTCGTCTCGCGGGGGCCCGTCGAGGCGCTCGAGGCGGTCGACTGCATGTGGTACCAGCGCGGCAAGGCCACGCTGATCTTCGAGGTCGAGTGGACCGCGATGCTCGGGGAGCCGCTGCTGCGGCGCGGCCGGCAGATCCCGCAGGACGACACGGTGGTGCGGTTCCTCGTCGTCCTGCCGGAGCGCGCCGAGCTCGTGCGGTTCAAGCTCACCCGGTCGCCCGTTCTTCGAGCGGCGCTCGGGGAGGGGAACTGGCACATCCTCAAGGCGAACCACCTGCGGACGCTGGTCGCGCGCGAGGGCGCGGACCTGGCGCGGTTCGAGCCATACCTGGGGCTGGACCCGGAGATCGAGCGTCAGGGGGAGCAGCTGCCGCTGTTCGGGTGAGAAGCTCGGCGCCAGGTCCGCCCGCGCGGTGGCCTCGCCGATCCGCCCAGCTGTCTGGCCGGTCGCGCCGGGTGTCGACGATCAGTGAACAGCGGGCCAGCCGGTGGGACCCGTCGCCGGCCCTCGGGAGCGGCGCGGTACCGACGCCGGCAGGCAGCGGTCCTGCCACGCGCCGCGCGCAGCGGCCTGCCACGATCCCGGCACCCGCAATCGGCAGCGCCAGGCGCTGCGCGGAGCAGCCTGCCCGCGGGTGCCCGCGCTTGCCCCCGCCTCGCCTCGCCGGGCCCCCTGAGACCGGCGGCTGTTCACTGATCGTGGAAGAACGTCAACCGCGGCCAGGTGCCCCGCGGCCAGGCGCCCCGCGGCCAGGCGCTCTGCGGCCAGGCGCCCCGCGGTCAGGTCAGGCATGCGGCCAGGCGCTCCGCGGCCAGGCGCTCCGCGGCCAGGCGCCCCGCGGCCACAACGCCCCGCGGCCAGGTGCCCCGCGGGCCGGTCAGGCATGCGCCCCGCCGTGCCAGCCCGCAACGCTCGCGGACACAGGCGGCCCGGCCCTTCGTCGCGTCAGCCCCCCGCGATCGCCCCGACCGCCTCCACGAGCCGGTCGATCTCGTCGGCGGTGTTGTAGTGGGCGAGCCCCACCCGGACCATCCCGCCCGATTCCGCCAGCCCGAGGGCCCGGATGAGCTCGTACGCGTAGTAGTCGCCGTCCCAGGTGCAGATGCCGCGCTCGCCGAGCGCCGCCGACACCGCCTGCGGGTGGTGCCCCTCGAGCGTGAACGCGACCGTGGGACAGCGCTCGTCGACGCGCGCCGGGTCGACGATCCCGCGGATCGCGAGGCCAGGGACGGCTGCCAGCCCGTCGATCAGGCGTGGCGTCAGCGCGCGCTCGTACCCACGGATGGCCGCCATCGCGGCACGCATCCGTGCCCGGCGCCCACCGTCGGCGGCGCCCGGTTCGCCCGACGCGCCTCCCTGTGTGACGCCGACCCACTCCAGGTACCGGAACGTGCCGAGGAGCCCCGCCTGCGCCTCGTGGGCCTGCGTCCCCGTCTCCAGCCGGGACGGCAGCCCGTCGTCGGCCGGACGCACCTTGTAGACGGGCAGCGCCTCGAGCAGCTCGCGGCGTCCCCAGAAGAGCCCCATGTGGGGCCCGAAGAACTTGTACGGCGAGCACACCAGGTAGTCGGCGTCCAGGCCGGCGACATCGATCGGGACGTGCGGTGCCGCGTGCACGGCATCGACCCACACCTGTGCACCGGCGGCATGGGCGGCATCCGCGATCGTCCGGACCGGGTTGATCGTGCCGACCGCGTTCGAGGCCAGGCCCACCGCGACCAGTCGTGTGCGCGGCCCGAGCGCGCGCTCCAGACCGTCCAGGTCGAGCGTGCAATCGTCCGTCCGCACGTCGACCCACCGGACCGTCACCCCGAGGTCGTGCTCGAGTGCCAGCCAGGGCGCCACGTTGCAGTCGTGGTCGAGACGCGTGACCACCAGCTCGTCGCCGGGGCGCAGCGTCCGCCCGATCGCCCGGCTCATCGCAAACGTGATCGTCGTCGCGTTCGCACCGAACGCCACCTCGTCGTCGGCGGCGCCCAGGAAGTCGGCCGCGGCGGCGTGGGCCTCCGCCAGCAGCGCGTCGCTCTCGACGCTGGTGGGGAACGCGCCGTGCGTGTTCGTGTTGCGCGACGTCAGGTAGTCGCGGATGCCATCCAGGCAGAGGTCCGGCACCTGCGTCCCGCCGGGACCGTCCAGGTAGACGATCGGGCCGCCGGAGACGTGCCGAGCGAGCGACGGGAAACGGGCGCGAATCGCGTGGACATCGAAGGTTTCGGGGGTCGGCATGGCCCGAGTGTAACGCGGGGCCAGGGGTCCCCGCTCTCCCGCGAACATCCCGCGCGGCGCTCCCTGGGGCATGTCTCCGACCTGCGTGCGGCGGAGGTCACTGGCAGGATTCGCCCGACTAACGTAGACTTCCGGCAGCGATCCCACGA
>JAJYDP010000698.1 GCA_021777365.1 Chloroflexota bacterium
CGAGCCCCATCGCGACGGCCGCCAGGACCAGGAACAGGGTCGAGATGATGAACCCGCGGGTCCCCGTGCGGGTGACGAACTCGCGACGGGCGACGGCGACGACGTTCCCGACGTCGGCCGACCACCGCGGGCTCATCGGGCGACCTCCTCGGGCGCGGCGGCCAGCGTCCGTTCATCGGCTGTGGTCACGCCCACGCGTTCGATGAAGATGTCCTCGATCGAGGGATCCGCGATCTCGAAGCGCGTGACGTATGCCCGCCGCGCGAGGGCGGCCTGCAGGATGGCCTCCGGGTCGCCCCCGTCGCGCACCTCGAGCTCGTGGTAGTCGAGCCCGGGCCGGGTGATGCGGACGCCCGGCATGGCGTCAAGCCAGGCGAGATCCGGATCGCCGGCCACGCCCAGGCGGACGACGCGTCGCCCAGCCTGCCGCTTGACGTCCCGGATGGCGCCGCCTACCACCAGCCGTCCCCGGTCGATGATCGCGATCGCATCGCACAGCTCTTCGACCTGCTCCATCTGGTGGGTGCTGAACACGATCGCCTTGCCACGTGCCCGCATCTCGAGGAACGCGTCCTTGAGCAATGCCACGTTGATGGGGTCCAGGCCGGAGAACGGCTCGTCCATGAGCAGGACGTCGGGATCGTGGAGGATGCCGGCGATGAACTGGACCTTCTGCTGGTTCCCCTTGCTGAGCTGCTCGGCCCGGCGGTCGGCGTACTCGGGGACGCGGAAGCGGGCCAGCCAGTGCCGGGCCCGCCGCGCGGCCTCGGCGCGGGACACGCCATAGAGCGAACCGAAGAACACGAGCTGGTCGAGGACCCTCATGCGCGGGTACAGGCCTCGATCCTCCGGCAGGTACCCCCAGGTGCGCCTCGGCACGTCGGCGGCGGGACGACCGTTCCAGGTCACCGAGCCTTCATCCGCGTGGAGGATGTCCAGGACGATCCGCATCGTGGTGGTCTTGCCGGCGCCGTTCGGACCGAGGAACCCGAAGACCTGGCCGGGCTCCACCGAGAAGCCGATCCCGTCGAGCGCCTGGACTTCGCCGAAGCGCTTGCGTATCCCGTCGATGACGAGGGCCAAGTGCGCCTCCGATGGCCCGCGGCGGACAGGACTGGTCGGCCGCGGCAGCCCGGGACATCGTCGGCGTGCGATCGCGTGGTGGCCAGAGCCGATGCGCCCCGGGGCGACCGGCCAACGGGCCTGCCCCGGGGCACCTGTCCCTGCCGGGACGACATCACGAGCCTCCGGGATGCGCCCCCTGCTCGCAGGGGCCCCGTGGCTCAGAGGCGGGCCCGACCGGTCAGGGTGTCGGGGTCGGGAACGGGCAATGCCCGCCGGACTTGCCGGGTGGGTTGGTGCCACACGGCCCGTGGTCGCCGCGCGCGACCTGGCTGACGGCGCCGCCGTGGTTGTCGTTCGGACCGCCGGTGGCCTGCGGGTTCTGCG
Source organism: Chloroflexota bacterium (assembly GCA_021777365.1). Next base: position 1,450 of record JAJYDP010000698.1, read on the forward strand.
CGATCCGTGACACCGCGTAGCCGTGGTTGTCGGTCGGCCTGGCGTTCGCGCCGTCCTGGTTCGTGGTGCCCTGATCCGCCGCGTTCGCGTCCGGCGTCTCCGTGGGCTGCGCGACGCTCGGCTGGCCGGTGGTGCCCACCGCGTGGTTCGGCGTGGTGAAGCTGGCGTGGCCCGGCGCGGCGGGGTGATTCGCCACGGCCGCCGCCGCGACGAGGCTCACCGGAAGCGCCGCGGCGACGATCAGGGAGGCGGCGAGCCTGAGGCTCACGTACCTGGCGATGGCCCCGAACATGGTGCTCCTCTCGATCGTGCGGCCCGCCTGTCCCGGCCCGCTGCTTGTCGGAACGATGCTGCACCCGTGACGTTGCGGCCGGGGTCCCGGCAATTCGTTCGGGCCCCGATCGCCGAAGGTACCGCCCCGCGGCGCCCCGGCCGGGTGCCCTATCCTTGGCCCGTGGTCCTGTACCGCCTCGAGCACATCCCGGAACTCCGGTCCCCTGCCATGGTCGTCGCGTTCGACGGGTGGGTCGACGCGGGCTCGGCCGCAACGACCGCCGCCAACCAGGTCGCCGGCGGCGGTGAGGTGATCGCCACGTTCGACGCCGACGCGCTCTTCGACTACCGCGCGAGGCGGCCCACCCTCGAGATCGAGGACGGCCGCCCCAGCCGGCTCACCTGGCCCGAGCTCGTCGTGAGGCGCACGGAGATCAGCGACCGCGATGTGCTCGTGCTGGTCGGGCCCGAGCCCGACTACCGATGGCACGAGCTGTGCGAGTCTGCCGTGGACCTCGCGCGGCGCCTCGGGGTCGTCGAATGGATCAGCGTCGGTGCGATCCCGGGCGCCGTTCCCCACACGCGCCCGGTGCCCGTCATGGGCACGGCGTCGAAGCCCGAGCTGCTGCGCGGTGGCGTGGAACCGGGCCCGGAAGGCATCCTGCGCGTGCCCGCGGCTGCCCTGTCGGTGCTCGACATCGCGATCAGCGCGGCCGGGATCCCCGCGGTGGGCTACTTCGCCCAGGTACCCCACTACGTGACGGGCCCGGCCCCCGCCGCGGCCATCGAGCTGCTCCGGGTCCTGGGGCTCCACCTCGGGGCCGAGATCCAGCTCGGGGCCCTGCCCGAGGAGGCCCGTCAGATCCGCGCCCGGCTGGACCTGGCGATGTCGTCGGACGAGAGCACGCGCGCTCACGTGGCGCGGCTGGAGGCCCGCGTCGACGAGGAGCGCCAGCCCACCGGCGACGACCTCATCGCGGACATCGAGCGCTTCCTCCGCGACCGGGGCAACGAGGGGAGCCAGCGATCCTGAGCGCGCCGAGCGTCCGTCTCGAGCGGCGCGCCGGGGTGGCCCTGTCCCGCCTCGATCCTGCGCGCCACCGGCCGGAGGCGCTACTCTTGGAGGCCTGCGCCGTCCGAGGCGCCCATCCACCAAAGGAACCCTGAGCACGCCATGACCTTCCGCACCCCTCGTGCCGCCCCCAACCGAAAGCGCCGCTCGTCCATGGATGACGAGCAGCGGCAGCAGGTCCTGGTGACCTTCGGTTTCATCGGCCTCATCGTCGTCGCCATCGCGATCCTGGCCGGCGGGCTGGGAGCGATCTACTACGGCGACCACCTGGCGGCCGTGGCGACCGTCAATGGCGTCTCCATCAGCAAGGATCAGTGGGCCCAGCGCGAGGCGGTGGACCAGTACCGGATCAACACCGTGCTGGCGAACCTCCAGTCGGCCGTGGCCTCCGGCGCGGTCGACCAGCAGACGGCAGCCCAGGAGCAGCAGTACCTCCAGCAGCAGCTTCAGTCGCTTCCGCAGAACGCCGCAAATGAGCTGATCGACGGCATCCTGCAGACCCAGCT
>JAJYDP010000699.1 GCA_021777365.1 Chloroflexota bacterium
TCCGATCTGCCATCTCGGCACGGATCGCGGCAGCCTCCCTCGTCGCACGCGCCACCAGGTCGGACGGCGTGAGGTCGCTGCCCAGGACGTGGCGGAGCTTGCGGGCGTAGAGATCGGGTCCCAGCCGGCCCTCCCCGCTGGAGCGGGGGAGCACGTCGTGCTCGAGGTAGACCCGGAAGGCGTCCAGCGCGGCGACCGCCGGCGGGATCGCCCCGGCCATGCGCGGCGGCAGCCGGAACCCGTCCCCGTCGTAGCGGTTCCGGTCGGCGAGGCGCGTCGCCTCGTCGATCAGATCCCGGATGCCGTCCAGGTGCTGCAGCGCCGTCTCCGTGTGCAGCCGGGAGACGGGCCGGTCCGGCATCCCCAGCAGGTTCTCGCGGGCGGCCGCCACGACCTCCGGCAGGTGCCGCAGGCGCCGGACGAACGCCTCGCCGCGGTGGTGCCACGGCGCGTATTCGCGTGCCAGGAGCAGGAACAACCCGTTGCCGATGAGCTCCACGTAGAAGAGCGGGTTCCAGGTCTCCTCGCGGAGCGCCTCCTCCTCGAACAGGTACCCGTCGAGCGCCTCCTGCAGGATGTGCCGGTCCACCCGCTCGTCCGGTGTGAGCCCGGGATCCTGCAGCGACGCGACGCGTGTCCGCCAGCGCCGGAGCATGGCGATGCGGGCCAGCCGTCCGGTGCCGGACAGGTCGGGCCAGCGATTGTCGAAGCGGTGGTCGCCCACCTGCGTGGCGAGGACGGGATACGCCGCGAACAGCTCGTCCAGGAGATCCCGCAGCAGGTACTCGAACGGGGTGATGGGGGTGGGGCGGTAGTCGAAGACGTACGGCTCGAAGGGCTCGTAGCGATCGGGGGACGGAGGCACGTACGGCTCGGCCGGTCGGTTCACGGGCACATGGTACGGGCGTGAGGGGTACGGACGCGCAACCGCGGCGCCTACAATGCCCCCGTGATCGACATCCTGCTGAAGATCGCGATCAACGCGGCCGCGCTGCTGGCGGCGGTGGAGCTGGTCCCCGGCGTCGCCTTCGACTTCGGTCCGGACTGGTGGAAGCTCGCCCTGGTCGCACTGATCCTGGGCGTGATCAACACGTACCTGCGGCCGATCGTGAAGCTGCTGGCGCTTCCCATCAACCTGCTGTCGATGGGGCTCGTCGGACTGGTCATCAACACCGCGATGGTGCTGCTCCTGGCCCTGGTCAGCGACCAGCTGCGGCTGGGCTTCACGATCAACGGCTGGCCGGTCCACGCCTTCTCGGTCGAGGTGATCTGGTCCGCCTTCCTCGCCTCGCTCGTGATCAGCGTCGTCGCGCTCGTACTGAGCCTGGCGTTCGGCCAGAAGCGGGTGCTCGGGCTGCGGGTCTGACGCAGCCGCTCCGGACCCGGAGCCGGCCCGGGGCCGCAGGAGCCAGTCCCGTGCCCGGCGGCGTCCCTGGGCGTGGTGGCACTCCCCGGAGCCCGTGGTTGCGCGCCGCCGCGGCCGCCGGCGGCGCGTCGGGTACGCTGTTGCCGCACATGACCGAGCCCATCGGCGGCGCGCCGCTCTCTCACGCCCGCCTCACCTTCCGCCAGCGACTCGCGCGTCGTCCGCTCCTCTTCGACGGCGCGATGGGGACCCTGCTGTTCAGCCGCGGCATCCCGCAGCAGGCCTCGCTGGACCAGCTGGTGGCGACCCGGCCCGAGGTCGTGAGCGCGATCCACCGCGAGTATCTTGCCGCGGGCGCCGACGCCATCGAGACGTGCTCGTTCGGCGCGAACCGCATCCGCCTCGCGCCATTCGGCCTCGCGGCCGAGGCGGCACGGCTCAACCGGCGCGCCGCCCAGCTGGCCCGCGAGGCGCGGGACGTGTCGGGGCGCGACGCGCTGGTCGCGGGCTCCGTGGGACCGCTCGCCTCCGCGGTCCGCGGGCCGCTCCACATCTCGCTGGAACGCGCCGAGGCCGCGTTCCGGGAGCAGGTGGAGGGGCTCCTCGAGGGCGGCGTGGACCTCTTCGTGCTGGAGACGTTCAGCCACCTCGACGAGCTGCTGGCCGCGATCGGCACGATCCGGGGGCTGTGCGACCTGCCCGTGATGGCCGAGATGACCTTCGGCGAGGAGCTCCGCGCGGCCGACGGCACGACGCCGTCGAACGCGGCACGGGCCCTGGCCTCCGCCGGCGCCGACGTCGTCGGCGTGAACTGCGGAGCGGGCCCGCTCGTCTGCCTGGACGCGCTCGAGGCGATGGAGCTGCCGGCGGGCGTGGCGCGCTCGATCATGCCCAACGCCGGCCTGCCGCAGCGCGTGGAGGGCCAGTTCGTCTACGCCGCCGATCCCGCCTACTTCGGGGAGACCGTCCCCCGGTTCCTCGCCGCCGGCGCAATGATCGTGGGCGGCTGCTGCGGGACCACCCCCGAACACATCGCGGCGATGCGTCGGGCGCTGGACGCGGTGCCATCCGCAGAGCCAGGCGCGCAGCCGGGAGTCGCCGTCCCGTCCCCGTACGCGCACGAGGTACCCCGGACCGGGCGGGTGGAGGCGGCCGTCGCCGGGACGCCCGAACCGACCGGCTTTGCGGAGGCGCTCGCGGCCGGCCGGTTCGTGATCAGCGTCGAGATCGACCCGCCCCGCTCGGTGCGAATCGAGCGGACGCTTGAGGCGGCCCGGCTGCTGCGCGACGCCGGGGCGGACCTGGTGAACATCAGCGACAGCGCGATGGCCCGCGTGCGCATGGGGGCCATGGCGGTCGCGTTCGCCATCCAGCGCGACGTCGGGCTCGAGTGCCTGGTCCACGTCACCACGCGAGACCGCAACCTCATGGCCCTCGAGTCGGAGCTGCTGGGCGCCCACGCCCTCGGGATCCGGAACGTCCTGGCCCTCACCGGCGATCCGCCGAGGTCCGGCGACTACCCGACCGGGACCGGTGTCTGGGACGTGGACTCCATCGGGCTGGTCGGCATCCTGGCCCGCCTGAACCGGGGGGAGGACGCCGCGGGCAGTCCGATCGGCGCACGGGCCGGGTTCACCATCGCCTGTGCGCTCGACCCGACCTCCGCCGATCTCGACCACGAGCTCGGACGCCTGGAACAGAAGCTGGCCGCCGGCGCGCAGCTGGTGATGACGCAGCCGATCTACGACCGGGCACAGTGGGACCGGCTGACCGACGGCGTGCAGCGGCGGTGGGGTGCTGCCCGCCTGCCCGTGCCGGTCCTCGCCGGCGTGCTCCCGCTCCACTCCTCGCGGCACGCCGAGTTCCTCCACCACGAGGTGCCGGGCATCACGATCCCGGACGAGATCCGCGTGCGGATGCACGGGGC
>JAJYDP010000700.1:0-652 GCA_021777365.1 Chloroflexota bacterium
GCCCGCGCCGGGACCGCGGCTGGCGCATCGCCGCCCAGGCGGCCACCAGCAGGATGATCCCCGCGATCACGGTCACCGCGCGGTGCAGGAACTGCGCCATTTCCTCGGCGGGGTACTGGCTGAAGGAGGGGATCAGGGAGCCGTTGAAGAGTGGCCAGTCGGGGAAGATCAGCGCCGCGCCGGTCGCGGTGACGTGCGACCCGAAGAGCAGCAGGGCGTAGATGCTCGCGGCCGCGAGGGTGGCCAGCAGCGTGAAGCGCTGGCTTGCGCCCCTGACCGGCAGCTCATCCGGATAGCGGGCACGGATCGCGACGTAGACCAGGATGCCCAGCAGGATCATGGCCGTGGCGAGGTGCGCCGTGACCGTGTCGCCGGCGTTGTTCTCGGCCACGGTGATCGCGCCCAGCGCCGCCTGGATCAGCACCACCACCACGGCGAGCAGCGATGGCCAGAGGATCGAGCGGCGGTTCCGGTAACCGCGCCAGGCGAGGACGGCCACGCCGAGCGCGAGGAACCCGATGATCATCGCGATGAAGCGGTGGATCCACTCCAGCCACGGGTGGTAGTCGGTGGTGGAGGGGATGATCTGGCCGTGGCACAGCGGCCAGTCGGGGCAACCCATGCCCGAATCGGTGCCGCGCACGATGGCGCC
>JAJYDP010000700.1:662-3290 GCA_021777365.1 Chloroflexota bacterium
CGAGGATGTAGGTGGCGACCGCGGTGATGAGGGCGAGCCTCTGGAAGCGCGTCATGTGTGCGCTGCGTGACCTCGAAGCGATCGATCGACGGGAAGCGGGACCGTGCGGGGACCGTGCAGGAAGTGGGACGGGATGCGGCGGGACGCCGTGGCGGCGATTGTAGCCGACTCGCTGTCAAGGGCCATCCGGCAGTAACTCTCAGGCTGACGGACCCAGCGACCCGGGCGCACCGCCCGTCTGCGAGCCAGGGGCCGCGGCGCGTGGCAACCCGGCACCGGGCTCACGGACCCCCACGCCCTCGACCAGGGAGGCGACCGGCGGGTGCAGGGCCGTCCCGCTCGATCCCGGCACCTCCAGCGGCAGCCCCGCGGCGCAACCCGGGCAGGTGGCGGCGCCGGGCTCGTACGTGGGCAACTCGAGCGTCCAGAGCGCCGCGGCCGGGTACGCGTGGCCGCTGACGGGGGATGTGACGCTCTGGAGCCCGCCCGAACGGTCCACGAGGACCGCCGCCAGCGTCAGCTCGGCCCCGGCCGCCTCGATCGGCGGCAGCATCGCCAGCAGCGAGCCTCCCGTCGTCAGGATGTCGTCGACCAGCAGCACGCGTTCGCCTTCGGAGAGCAGGAACCCGCGCCGGAACTCCCGTCGCGTGGTGCCGTCCGGGTCGCGGATCTCCTCGGCGAAGATGCCGCGCACCCCCAGCTGGCGGGCCACCTCGAACGCCAGGATCACGCCGCCGGTCGTGGGCCCGACCACCACGTCCACCCGGCGGCCGTCCGGCCCCTGCGCGAGCGCCGCGAGGTACCGGCACAGCTCGGACACGGCCTCCGGGTACTGCAGCACCTGGAACTTCTCCAGGTAGCGCTCCGCGTGACGGCCGCTCTTCAGCTGGAAGTGCCCCTGGCGCAGGGCGCCCGAGGCGATGAACAGCTCCTCGACCCGGCCGGGCACGTCCGGGCTCTGCATGGTCATGGTCGATACTCCACGCCCTTCGCGGAGGGCCGGTTGGGCCGCGCCGGGAGCGCGGACCCGACGAGCGGCAGGTGGCTGGCGAGCCCGCGCGCGGCGCAGTACGCACGGAGCTCCTCGACGATCCGCAGCGGCACCTCGGGGTCGGCGAAGATCGCGGTGCCGACCTGGACGGCGACCGCCCCGGCGGCCAGGTAGTCGAGCGCGTCGTCGAGCGCGGCAACGCCCCCGATCGCGACGATCGGGATGTCGACGACCTGCGCGACCTCGTAGACGACCCGCAGCGCCACGGGCCGGATCGCGGGCCCCGACAGCCCGCCGTACACGTTGCCGAGCAGCGGCCTGCCGGTGCGCCGGTCGATCGCGATGCCGGACAGCGTGTTGATCGCGGTGATCGCGTCGGCCCCCGCGTCCTCGATCGCCCTGGCGATCGGCCTGATGTCGGCGACGTTGGGCGACAGCTTGACCAGCAACGGGAGGTCCGTGGCGCGTCTGACCGCGGCCGTCACGGCCGCCGCCGCCTCGCGGTCGACGGCGAACTGCAGCCCGCCCCTGCCCACGTTCGGGCAGCTGATGTTGAGCTCGATGCCGGCCACGCCGGGAACGCCGTCGAGCTTCCGGACGACGCCCACGTAGTCGTCGATCGACTCGCCCGCGACGTTGACGATGACCGGGACCTGCCAGCCCGCCCAGAGCGGCGCGTACCGTTCGATCACCGCGTCCACGCCGGGGTTCTGCAGCCCGATCGAGTTGAGCATCCCGCCCGGTGTCTCGGTCACGCGCGGCGGCGGATTGCCCGAGCGCGGCTTCAGTGTGGTGCCCTTGCAGCAGATCGCGCCCAGCCGCTCGACGTCCACGACCTCGCCGTACTCGACGCCGTACCCGAAGGTGCCGGACGCGACCATCACGGGGTTCTGCAGGACCAGACGTCCGGGCCGCCTCGGAGCAAGGTCGACCGAGAGATCGACGGCCGCGATGTCGGGGCCGCGCCCTGCCGCCGCTCCCGGCACCGACCCCCGCGCGGGGCCTGACTCGATCGTGGCGGGACCGGCCGCGCTTGCCGCCGGCCTGGTCCGGGGGGGCCGGAGCCCGAGGCGGGGCGTGCCGGCGTACGGATCGCGGGTGCGGGGCCCGCTGGTGACCACCGAGCGCTTGCGCTTCACTGCGCCTGTTCCTCCCAGGCGATCTCCTCGGCCGCGAAGACCGGACCCTCGCGGCAGACCCGCACCGGCCCTTCGACGCCCCAGACGACGCACCCGAGGCACGCGCCCACGGCACAGCCCATGTGCTGCTCCATCGAGACCTGGAGCCAGGACCGGCGGCGCGCTTGCGCCGACCCGAGCGGCACCGGTCTGCCGCCACCGCGTTTCCGTCCCAGCCGTGCGACGCCCATCCGTGCCTGCCGCCCGGTGGCGAGCGCCGCGAGCGCGGCGAGCATGGGACGGGGCCCGCACGCGAACGCCTGGTCGGCCCACGCCTCGTACGCCGTCACCAGGTCGGTCACGCGACCTGGCTGCCCCAGCGAGCCGTCCTCGGTCGCGACCACGTACTCGACCTCGTCGGGGAGCAGCGAGGAGGGGTAGACGTCCCCGGCCGACGCGGCCCCGAAGAGCAGGGTGACCTGTCGCCCCGCCTCGAGCGACTCGTCGGCGAGCGCCCGG
>JAJYDP010000030.1 GCA_021777365.1 Chloroflexota bacterium
CGGGCACCCCGCCGCCCGGGGCCCGTCGCGGCGCGGCGGCGGCCCTCGCCGCCGCGATCCGGGGTGGCGCGGACGCCCGCGAGATCGCCGCCATCGAGCCTGCGAACGACCTCCTGCCGGCCGCCGCCGCGCTGATGCCGGAGCTGGCGCCGCTCCGCCAGGCGCTTGCCGCGCTACTCGGACGGCACGTGCACCTCAGCGGGTCCGGCCCGACCCTCGCGGTCCTCTATCCTTCCCCTGGAGCGGCCCGGCGGGCCGCCGCGATCGTCCGCGCCGCGGTTGCCCGTGGGGCGGTGCCGCAGCCGGGCGGTTCGCTCGACGTCATCGCCACCCGGACACTGGGAGGAGAGCCATGAAGGAGCAGATCGCCACGACGGCCGCACCCGCTGCCATCGGGCCGTACAGCCAGGCGGTCCGGGACGGGCGGTTCATCTTCTGCTCGGGCCAGCTCGGCCTGGAGCCCGCGAGCGGCGAGCTCGCGCAGGGCGTGGAGCAGCAGGCCGAGCAGGCCCTCTCGAACCTGCGCGCCGTCCTCGGCACGGCGGGCGCGACCATGGACGACGTGGTGAAGACCACCATCTTCCTCGCGGACATGGCCGACTTTGCCGCGGTCAACGCGATCTACGCCCGGCACTTCGGGGAACCGTTCCCGGCCCGCTCCACGGTCGCCGTGGCGGCGCTGCCGCGCGGCGGCCGCGTCGAGATCGAGGCCACTGCCCTGGTCCCGGAGCAGGCGTGAGACGGTCACCATCGCCCGTCGTTGACACGTCCCCTGGGTCGCCACAGAATCGCAGGGACGTGTCCACCCAGCCTCCAGGTCGCGACGGGGCGCTCGCATCGTGACGAGCGCGGAAGGACGGCCCCTCGCGATCGTGCTCGCTGCGGGGCTGGGCACCCGGATGCGGTCAAGTCGCCCAAAGGTGCTCCACCCCGTCTGTGGCCGGCCCATGCTGGCGCACGTCCTCGACGCGGCACGGGCCGTCAGCGACCGGCCACCCCTGGTGGTCGTATCGCCCGCGACGGAGGCCGTCCGCGAGGTGTTCGGGGGCGACGGCGTCGACTACGCCCTGCAGCCGGAGCCGCTCGGCACGGCGGACGCGCTGCGGGCCGCGCTGGCCGTGGCGCCGCCGGACGCGGACGAGCTGGTGGTCCTGAGCGGCGACGTGCCGCTCCTGCGCCCGGAGACGGTGCGCCGGCTGCTGGAGCTTCGCCGCGCGGAGGTCGCGACGGTCGCCATCTCGGTCATGCGCCCACCGGACCCCCGCGGCTACGGGCGGGTCGTGCGCGATGGCGCCGGGCGGGTCGCGCGCATCGTGGAGGAGAAGGACGCCGACGAGGCCACGCGGGCCATCGGGGAGATCAACGCCGCGCTCTACGCATTCGACGCGGCATGGGCACGCGCCCGGATCGACGACGTCGGTCCCTCCGTGACCACCGGCGAGTACTACCTCCCGGAGCTGGTCGCCATGGCGTGCGCCGAGGGCGGCACGGTGGTGGCGCTCGACGTCGCCGACCACCGCGAGCTGGCCGGCATCAACGACCGGGTCCAGCTGGCCGCCGCGGAGGCGGAGCTGCGCCGCCGCATCGTGGAGGCGCACATGCTTGCCGGCGTCACGATGCTCGACCCGGCGACCGTCCTGATCGACGCCGGGGTGGAGATCGCGCCGGACGTCGTCCTGGAGCCCGGGGTGGTGCTGCAGGGGCGCACCCGGATCGGGATCGACACCGTGATCGGGACCGGCACCCGGATCGTCGACAGCGTGGTCGGCGAGCGGTGCCGCATCTGGTCGAGCGTGATCGAGTCGAGCGAGGTCGGCAACGACGTGCGCGTGGGGCCCTGGGCGCACCTGCGGCCCGGTGCGTCGGTCGGCGACGGGGCGGAGGTGGGCAACTTCGCCGAGATCAAGTCCAGCCGACTGGGCCCCGGCTCCAAGCAGCACCACTTCAGCTACCTGGGCGACGCGACGATCGGATCGCACGTGAACATCGGCGCCGGCACGATCACCTGCAACTACGACGGGCGCGCCAAGCACCGCACCACCATCGGGGACGGCGCGTTCATCGGCTCCGACACCATGCTGGTCGCGCCGCTCTCGGTGGGGACGGGCGCCCGGACCGGAGCCGGGTCCGTGGTCACGCACGACGTGCCCGACGGGATGCTCGCCGTGGGCGTTCCCGCCCGGCTGCGCCATCCCCGGACCCCGCCGACGCCGCCGGAGGGCTCCGGGCCCGCGGCATGAACCCGCTCGAGCTCCTCGTCATCGCGGTGCTGATCGCGTGCAACGCGATCTTCGTCGCGGCCGAGATCGCCCTCGTCACCATCCGGGCCAGCCGGGTCGAACAGCTCGTCGAGCAGGGGAACCGGTCCGCCCGACGGCTGCAGCAGCTGCTGACCCGCCCGGGGCGTTTCCTCGCCGTCACCCAGCTCGGGATCACCTTCATCGGTTTCCTCGCCTCCGCGTTCGCGGCGGTCAGCCTCACGAACGCCCTGCGGGACGTCATCGCCCGGATCGCGCCACTCGCGCCATATGCGACACCGGTGGCCCTCGTGATCGTCACCGCGCTCCTGGCCCTGGTCACCATCGTCTTCGGCGAGCTGGTGCCCAAGGCGCTGGCCCTGGCCAACGCCGAGCGGTTCGCGCTGGCCGTCGCCGGGCCGTTCGAGCTGATCGAGCGGCTCGCCGGGCCGCTGGTGGGGTTCCTCGAGGCGGTCACCGATGCGATCGCCCGACCGCTCGGTGGCGAGCGGACCGACCGCTCGCAGATCTCCATGGAGGAGCTCAAGATCCTGGTCGAGCGCGGCGGCGAGCAGGGGGTGCTGGAGGCCGAGGAGGAGCAGATGATCTCGGCCGTCATCGAGCTCGGGGAGGGCCGGGTCCACGAGGTGATGGTGCCGCGCATCGACGTGACCGCCGTCCCGGTGGACACGTCCTTCGACGAGGCGGTCGACACGATCCTCCGCGAGGGCCACTCGCGGATCCCCGTGTACGAGGACAGCATCGACAACATCGTGGGGATCCTCTACGCGAAGGATCTGCTGCCCTACCTCAAGGGCCAGGAGCCCCCGCCCGAGCTGCGCCGCATGCTCCGCGCGCCGCTCTTCGTCCCGGAGTCGATGAGCGTGGACGACCTGCTCCACGAGCTCCAGCGACGCAAGGTCCACATGGCGATCGTGCTGGACGAGTACGGCGGCACGGCCGGGATCGTGACCATCGAGGACCTGCTCGAGGAGATCGTGGGCGAGATCCAGGACGAGTACGACGTCGAGGAGCCCATGGTCGAGACGATCGAGAGCGGCCGGGTCCGCTTCGACGGGCGGGCGAACATCGACGACTTCGTTGACGCGTTCGGCGTGGACCTGGCCGACGCCGACCGGGAGGAGTACGACACGGTCGGCGGCCTCGTGTACCACCGGATCGGCGGCGTGCCGAAGGTCGGCGACACCATCGACGTGGACGGGATCTCGCTGACGGTCGAGTCGACCGACGGGCGGCGCGTGGGCAAGGTGCTCGCCGCTCGGCTGCCGGAATCTGAGCCGGAAGCAGAGGCGGGCGAGGGCTAGACCGTCCCGGGAACCGGCGCGGCCCGGGTTCGTGCCGGCGGCCCGGTTCCTGCCGGCGGCGTCCCGACGGCCCGGTCCGTCAGCTCCCGGCCAGCCCGGCCTCCACCTCGGCGAGCGGGACGAGGGTGCGCTCGCCCGTCGCCCGGTCCGTCACCTCCACGGCGTCCTGTGCCAGGGAGCGCGGGCTCACCGTCAGGATCGTCGGCATCCCCAGGAGCTCGGCGTCGGCGAACTTGACGCCCGGCGATTCGTCGCGGTCGTCGTAGAGCACCTCGCGACCGCCCCGCAGCGCCGCGTCGTGGAGTCGCTCGCAGGTCTCCGAGACGCGCGGGTCCCGCGAGGCGCCGATGGCGACCAGGTGTGCGTGGAACGGGGCGACCTCGCGGGGCCAGGTGATCCCCTTCGCGTCGTGGTGCTCCTCCACGACCGCGGCGACGGCCCGCAGCAGCCAGGCGCGGTACGCGGCCATCACGACCGGGCGCCGCTCGCCGTCCTCGCCGAGGTAGGTGGCCCCCGGCACCTCGGCCCCGTCGCGGCTGCCGCGACGGGCGATCCCGGTACGCGGACCGGCGAGGTGGCCGGGGCGTTACGCGCTGATCGCCGAGAGCATCAGCTCCCGCAGGCGCTCTCGCGCTTCGCCCTCGACCACGCCGGTGGCGTCCAGCGCGGCGAGCGCCTCGTCCCGGAGCCGGCGGGCCTCGCCGCGCGCGTAGTCCCGCGCCCCGGTGCGCTCGAGGATCGACCGTGCCTCCTCGACCTCGTCGGGGGTGGGATCCGTGCGGTCGTAGAGCGCCACCAGGCGCGCGCGGTCCTCCGGCGTGGCGTGCTCCAGGGCGTACAGGACCGGCAGTGTCCGCTTGTGCTTCGCCAGGTCCGACGGCTCCTTGCCGGTCACCTGCTCCTGGCCCCAGATGCCCAGGAGATCGTCGTTCAGCTGGAAGGCGAGCCCGAGCGCCCAGCCGAAGCGCCGGTAGGCGTCCACCACGGCCTGGTCGTCGGTGGCCAGCAGCGCGCCCGCCTCGATGGAGGCGGCGATGAGCGCCGCGGTCTTGCGCCCGATCATGTCGAAGTAGCCGTCGACCGACAGCTGGCCGCCATGTTCGGATGACTGGATGTCCAGGAACTGTCCCTCGCACAGGGCCAGGCAGGTGTCGTCGTAGAGGCGCATCAGGCGCAGCACCTTGCGGTCGCTGAACCCGAGGTCCGTGAGCCGGTGGAGGGCCAGGCGGGAGAGGACGAACAGCGTGTCCCCGGCGTTGATCGCCTGGCCGACGCCGTAGACCGTCCAGAGCGCGGCGCGATGGCGGCGCTCGACGTCGCGATCCTCGATGTCGTCGTGGACGAGGCTGAAGTTGTGGCCCAGCTCCACGGCGGCCGCACCGGGCAGCGCGGCGTGGTGGTCTCCCGCGATGGAGGCGTAGGCGAGGAGGCCCAGCAGCGGCCGCAGGCGCTTGCCGCTGACACCGGCCGGGCCGTCCAGGCCCAGGTGGTAGCGCACCATGTCGTACAGGGGCCCGGTGGCGGGACCGTCCACCTCGTCGATGAGCGCGCGGATCTCGGCTTCCGTGTCGGTGATCATGGCCTGCAGGCCGGCCTGGGTCAGCACGCGGTCGATGATACAGGCGCTACGCTTGCCCCATGCCCGCGCCGCGCGTCTACAAGACCACCGCGATCGTGCTGTCGCGGTTCGACCTCGGCGAGGCGGACCGCGTGGTCACGCTGCTCACGCCGCACGACGGCAAGCTCAAGGCGATCGCCAAGGGGATCCGCCGCCCGCAGAGCCGGCTGGGCGGCAGCCTGGAGCCGTTCGCGGAGCTGCACCTGGTGCTGGCCCACGGTCGCACCTTCGACGTGGTGACGCAGGCGACGGTGCGCCACGCCTGGCTCGCCCTGCGCGACCGGCTGGAGTCCACCGCGACCGCCTGGTACCTCTCGGAGCTGATCGAGCGGTCGACCGAGGAGCGGGCTCCCGCGCCGCGCCTCTACGACCTGCTGGTGGACGCCCTGGGACACCTGGATGCCGGCCTCCCCCCGGGCCGGGTCGCCCGCTGGTTCGAGTTCCGGCTGACGGACGAGCTGGGCCTGCGCCCCGAGGTCGACCGGTGCGTGGAGTGCGACCGGCGCCTCGAGGCCGACGAGCCGTTCCGCTGGGTGCCGGCGCTCGGCGGGCTCCTCTGCGCGGCCCACCCGGGGCCGATCGCCGAGCGCGCCAGCCTGTCCGGCGCCGGGCTGCGGCTCCTCAAGGCGTACCGGCACATGGAGCTGGACGCGGTGGCGTCGCTGCGCCTGCCGCCGGCGGTGGAGGCAGAGGCCGAGCAGGCGATGCGCCTCTTCGTGCGCCACGTGCTGGAGCGGGACGCGCGCTCGCTGGCGTTCCTGGACGAGGTGCGCACCGGGCGCTGAGGCGCCGGGCCGCGCGGCGGTCGCCCGCTCGGGCGTGGCCGGACCGGACGGATGGCACTCGACGCCCGGCGGCACGGGCGCTACACCAGATCCGCGCGTGACGCGACGATGCGTGGTCCAGCGGCGCCGGGGCAGCCCGGGCCTTTGGCCGGTCCCGGCGGGCACGCCCCGGGCGCGTCGCCGCCGGGAGGCAGATCATGACCGTCCAGGAAACCGCCCGGCCGCCCCACGCCGGGCTCCTCGACTGGCTCGCCAGCCACGAGATCCAGTACGAGCTCCACGAGCACCCCGTCTCCTTCACGGCCCGCGAGACGGCCCGCATCGAGCACATCGACCCGCGCACGTTCGCCAAGACGGTCGCGGTCGTGGCCGATGACGGTCGCCGGGCGCTGCTGGTGATCAACGGCGCCGACATGCTGGACCTGGTCAAGGCCCGCAGGGCGATGAACGCGCGCCACGTCCGTCTCCTGACCGAGGCGGAGCTGGCGGAGCTGGCGCCGTCCTGCGACCTGGGCACCATCCCGCCGGTGGCGGACATCTTCACGCTCCCGGTCATGGCGGACTTCGCCGTCCGTGACGACCCGCGCATCACCTTCCACGCGGGGAGCCACGGGTTCTGCGTCCGCGTGGACCGGGCCGCCTGGGAGCACGCCGCCGCCATCCAGTACGCGGACCTGGCCGAGGAGCGGGACGCCCGGCCGCGCTGGGCGCTCTCGTAGGCGTCCGCCCTCCGGCGGACCCGAGTGCTGCACCCGGGCGAACGGGCCGGTTGCCGACCCGTGGCCCTGCGTGACGCCATGCGCCCGCCGCGGCCGCACGTCCACCGCGCGGCCCGCATCCATCCGCCGATTGCCGGCTCCATCCGCCGATTGCCGGGCCTCCGTCCGCCGTGCGGCACACCGTGCGAGAATGCTTCCGTTCTCGCGGCGCCCGCCCGCGGCCCACCCGTCGCACAGGAGCCACGTCCAGCCGTGACCGACACCCCTGACCCGACCAGCCAGACGCCCCCGGCGCCGGATCCCGGCCCGGCCGTCGCCGCGCTCGACACGATCGTCTCGCTCTCCAAGCGGCGCGGGTTCATCTTCCCGAGCTCGGAGATCTACGGCGGGATCAACGCCGTGTGGGACTACGGCCCCCTGGGGGTCGAGCTCAAGAACAACGTCAAGCGCGCGTGGTGGCGTGCCATGGTCCAGGAGCGCGACGACATCGTCGGCCTGGACGCGGGGATCCTGATGGCGCCCCAGGTCTGGGTGACCTCGGGCCACGTCGCCTCGTTCTCGGACCCGCTGGTCGAGTGCGAGAGCTGCCACCGGCGCTTCCGCCTGGACGAGCTGCCGGGCGCCGAGAGCCTCACCCAGACGGAGCTGCGCGACCCCGGGATCGTGGACCGGCTGGCGCTCCGCTGCCCCGTGGACCAGGGGAAGCTCAGCGCACCCCGCCGCTTCAACCTGATGTTCCGGACCCATATGGGACCGGTCGAGGAGGAGGCCGCGCTGGTCTACCTCCGGCCGGAGACGGCGCAGGGGATCTACGTCAACTTCCGGAACGTGCGGGAGTCCAGCCGCAAGAAGCTGCCCTTCGGCATCGCCCAGGTGGGCAAGGCCTTCCGCAACGAGATCAGCCCGGGCAACTTCGTCTTCCGGATGCGCGAGTTCGAGCAGATGGAGATGCAGTACTTCGTGAAGCCGGAGACGGCCGGCGCCCAGTTCGAGGCGTGGATGCCGCGGCGGCGCGCGTGGTACGAGCGGTACGGCGTCAACCCCGCCCGGCTCCGCTTCCGCGAGCACGCCCCGGACGAGCTCGCCCACTACGCGAAGAAGGCCGTCGACGTCGAGTACCGGTTCCCGTTCGGCTGGAAGGAGCTGGAGGGGATCCACAACCGTGGCGACTGGGACCTGGGGCGGCACCAGGAGGCGACCGGCGAGAACCTGGAGTACTTCGACCAGGCCACCGGCGAGCACTACGTGCCCTGGATCGTGGAGACCTCCGCCGGCGCGGACCGGGCGGCGTTCACCTTCCTGATCGACGCCTATCACGAGGAGGAGGTGCGGGGCGAGACCCGCGTGGTCCTCTCGCTCCACCCGGACCTCGCGCCGTACAAGGTGGCGGTCCTGCCGCTCCTGAAGAAGCGCCCCGAGATCGTGGAGCTGTGCCACCGGATCCGGGACGACCTGAAGCGCGACATGATGGCCGTCTACGACGACACCGCGTCGATCGGCAAGCTCTACCGGCGGCAGGACGAGATCGGCACGCCCTACTGCGTCACCGTCGACGTGGACTCGCTGGAGGACCACGCCGTCACCGTGCGGGACCGCGACTCGATGGAGCAGGTCCGCGTCTCGGTGGACCAGGTCAGGGGCTACCTGCTGGACCGGCTGGGGGCCACCGGGGACGCCTCAGTCGCCAACCGGGACTGACGCGGACGTGCGGCGAGGCCGGGGGGCCGCGCCGCCCGTCACGGGATCGGCGGATGTCCCTGCGCCGTTCGCGGCGGCGCGGGCGGGGTCAGTGCGCCGCGGCCGCGGCGGCGTGCTCCTTGCGGGCGGCGGCCTTCGCGGCCTTCTCCTCGGCGGCGATCTCGTCCGGCTCCGGCGGCGGCGGGTAGTTGCCCGAGAGGTACGCCTGGATGGCGTGCGCCGCACGCTTGCCGTCACCCATGGCCAGGATCACGGTGGCCGCGCCGCGCACGATGTCGCCGCCGGCAAAGACCCCCGGCATGCTCGTCATGCCGTGCTGGTCGGTGACGATGTAGCCCCACTGGTTGATCTGCAGCTCGGGGGCCGTGCGGGTGAGGAGCGGGTTGCTCCGGGTCCCGATGGCGACCACGACCTCCTCGCACTCGATCACGTACTCGGAACCCTCGATCGGCACCGGGCGACGGCGGCCGGACGCGTCGGGCTCGCCAAGCTCCATGCGGATGCAGCGGAGCCCGGTGACCCAGCCGTGCTCGTCTCCCAGCACCTCCACCGGCGCGACGAGGAAGTCGAAGCGGACCCCTTCCTGTTCCGCGTGGTGGACTTCCTCGGCGCGCGCCGGCAGCTCCTCGCGACTGCGCCGGTAGACGCAGATCGCCTCTGACGCGCCCAGCCGCTTGGCCGTGCGCACGGAGTCCATGGCCACGTTGCCGCCGCCCACGACGGCCACCCGGCGACCCTTGAGGATCGGCGTGTCCGACTCCGGGTTCCACGCCCCCATCAGGTTGACCCGGGTCAGGTACTCGTTGGCCGAGTAGACGCCCTTCAGGTTCTCGCCGGGGATGTTCATGAAGATCGGCAGCCCTGCGCCCACCGCGATGAAGACCGCGTCGAACATCTCGCGCAGCTCGGGGAGCGTGTACGTCTTGCCGATGATCGTGTTGGGGCGGATCTCGACGCCCTTGGCCACCAGCCGGTCCACCTCGGCCTGGACGATGTCCTTCGGCAGCCGGAACTCGGGGATGCCGTAGACCAGGACGCCGCCGGCCGCGTGGAACGCCTCGAAGATGGTGACCTTGTGCCCGTACTTGACGAGCTCGCCGGCCGCGGTGAGCCCGGCCGGCCCGGACCCGATGACGGCCACGCGCCTGCCGCTGGCCTCGGGCGAACCCTTCGCCAGGCCGTCCATGTGGTCGTTCGCCCAATCGGCGACGAAGCGCTCCAGGTAGCCGATCGCGACCGGCTTGCCGGTCTTGGCACGCAGGCAGACCTGCTCGCACTGCGTCTCCTGCGGGCAGACCCGGCCGGTGACGCAGGGGAGCGCGTTGTCGTCCAGGAGCGACTCGGCCGCCCCCTTCATGTCCCCCTGGGTCAGCCGCTCGATGAAGCGGGGGATGTTGACCCGCACCGGGCAGCCGTCCACGCAGTACGGCTTCGGGCACTGCAGGCAGCGCTCGGCCTCCAGGAAGGCGATCTGCTCGGTGAGGCCCAGGTTGACCTCGCGGAAGTTGCTGCTGCGGAGGATCGCGTCCTGCTCGGGCATGAGCTGACGATCGATCTTCATCCGCTCCTTCTTGCTGAGGACCGGATGCTCCCCGCCGGTCGGCTGGTCGGTCATCGCGCGGCTCCCACCTTGCACGCCTCGCGATGCGCGAGGGCTTCCTGCTCGAACGTCCGGTACGTGGTCAGGCGATCCGCCAGCAGGCGGAAGTCCACCAGGTGCCCGTCGAACTCCGGGCCGTCCACGCAGGCGTAGCGTGTCTCGCCGCCCACCTCCACGCGGCAGCCGCCGCACATCCCGGTGCCGTCGATCATGATCGAGTTGAGCGAGACCACGGTGTGGACGCCGTACGGGCGTGTCATCTCGGAGACGGCCCGCATCATGGGCACCGGCCCGACCGCGAAGACCGTGTCGATGCCACCGGCCTCCAGGAGGTCCTTCAGCGCCTCGGTCACGAAGCCCGGCCGCCCGTAGCTCCCGTCGTCGCTGCACACCACGACCTCGCCGCAGGCGCGCAGTTCGTCCTCGAGGATCACCCACTCGCGGGAGCGGCCACCGATGACGCTGGTCACGGAGAGGCCGCGCCGGTTCAGCTCCTGGGCGATGGGGAGGATGACCGCCGTCCCGACGCCGCCGCCCACGCACACGACGTGCCCGCTCTCGGGCAGGTCCGTGGGGTGGCCCAGGGGCCCGGCGATGTCCGTGATGGCCTGCCCGACCTCGAGCTCGACGAGATCAGAGGTGCTCTTCCCGATCGCCTGGATGATCAGCGTGATGGACCCGGCCTCCTGGTCGGCATCGGCGATCGTCAGCGGGATGCGCTCGGCGCCCGGTCCCAGGCGCACGATGACGAACTGTCCCGGCTGGCGGATCTCGGCGATCCGTGGGGCGCTGACCCGGAGGAGGGTGACGTTCGGCGAGAGTTGCCGCTTCTCGAGAATTGGATGCATTGAGGTTCCTGTTGGTGCGGTTCCGCTAAACACATAGTGCGGCGCAACGTGTTCCGGTGGCGATCCACCAGAGTTCGCGTCCGCGCGGGCCGAAGGTCACGTGCGCCCTGCCCGCCCGGGGAGGAGGTACGCCACGCGGGGGCGTCGCGGCAGGACGGATCCGGGAAGCGGCACGGCGCACAGGGCGCGCAGCGGGGTGCGGTCAGTCACGGCCGGGGAGGTCAGCCCTGGC
Source organism: Chloroflexota bacterium (assembly GCA_021777365.1). Next base: position 11,063 of record JAJYDP010000030.1, read on the forward strand.
CGGCCATCTCGGGTACGCGCGGGGAACTCGTGTCGCCGGCCAGGCCGGCGTCCTTGCCCTTGGGCCAGTACAGCTCCTTCTTGACATGCGGCTCGGGGAGGCCGTGCGCGCGCACGATCGCCTCGGCCTTGAGGATCATCTCGGGGTTGCCGCAGATGTACGCCACGGTCCGTTCCGGAACGAGGTGGAAGTCCCGGCAGACGTCGTCCAGGATGGCGTCGACCCGCCCGGTGCGCCCGGTCCAGCCGGCGTTGGCGGGATCGGCGGGACGCGACACGGTGGGGACGTAGCTGATCGGCAGGCCGTCGGCCTCCCACTGCTCGAACTCCCGACGGTAGCCCAGCTCGCGCGCGTACGAGACCCCGTGCGCCACGATGGTGCGCCGCGGCTTCCCGTCGAAGAGGTCGGTCTTGATCATCGAGATGAACGGCGCGATGCCGGTCCCGGTGGAGATGAAGAGGTGGGTCCGGTCGTCGTCCGGCTCGAGCTGGAACCGTCCCTTGGGCCCGGTCATCCGCATCTCGTGCCCCGCCGGGAGCCGCCAGAGCAGTGTCGTGAAGCGCAGGATCGGGACCAGGCGGACGTAGAACTCGTAGCCCTCGTCCGCGGTGCGGGGGGAGGAGGCGATGGAGTAGGGACGCTGGACAAGGCGATCGTCCGCGAAGACCCCGATCGTCATGTACTGGCCGGGCTCGAAGGGGACGGGCTCGCCACGGAACCGGACCACGAAGTACGCGAGATCGTCGGTCTCGTCCCGCCGGCTGACCAGCTCGGCGTTGTACCGCTCGGATTCGGGCTGGATGACCCGGGTGTCTTCGGGGATGGTCATCGTGGCGCGGCACCTCCCTGGGTTCGGACGTACTGGGTCCGCCCGCTCGGGCTCTGTGCAGTGTACGTCGGGCGACGCCGGAGGCTGGTCACGTCCCGGCAAGCAGGCCCGCGCCGTCGGCCGCATCGACCACGAAGACGCGCGGCGTGAGGCCGGTGCGGTGGGGGTAGGCTGACAGCACTGCGTCGCGCAGACGCTCCTCCGCCCCCCGCTCCACCAGCGAGACGGTGCACCCGCCGAAGCCCGCGCCCGTCATCCGGCTGGCCAGCACGCCGGGCGTGGACGTCGCGATCTCGACCATCGCGTCGAGTTCGGGCGAGCTGACCCCGTAGAGATCGCGCAGCGACGCGTGGCTCTCCGCGAAACACCGTCCGACCGTCTCCAGGTCGCCGGCGCCCAGCGCCGCCACCGTCTCGAGCACGCGCTCGTTCTCGCGCACCACGTGCTCGCAGCGCCGGTAGGTCTCCTCCTCCAGGCGGGACCGGATCGAGGCGAGCATCCCCGGCGAGACGTCCCGCAGTGCGCGGATCGACGGATCGGCGGTGGCGAGGACCGCCACGGCGGCCTCGCACTGGGCGCGGCGCGCGTTGTACTGCGAGGCTCCCAGGCGGCGGGGCGAGCCCGTGTCGCAGACCACCAGGCGGCAGCGGTCCAGGGGGAGGGGCACCGGGCGCCAGTCAAGCGTGCGGCAGTCGAGGAGGAGGGCCCGACCGGCCGTGCCCAGCGATTCGGCAGCCTGGTCCATCAGGCCGCAGTTCACCCCGACGTAGGCGTTCTCGGCGCGCTGGCAGATCCGGGCCAGGGTCATCCCGTCGACACCGCCGCCGGGCGGCTCGGTGAGCGCCCAGGCGGAGGCGAGCTCGATCGCGGCCGATGACGAGAGCCCGGCCGAGGTGGGGATGGTGCTCGACAGGAGGCCACGGAAGCCGCGGGTCGGCACCCCGGCCTCGGCGAGGGCCCAGGCGGTCCCGGCCACGTAGTCGATCCACGTGCCGGTGCGCGCCCCGATCGCGTCCAGGTCGAACGCGCCGCGCTCCCCGCTCTCGGCCAGGACGATCTCCACCCGGCGGTCCCCGGCGGGGACCAGCGCGATGCGGAGATCCAGGTCGATGGCGGCGGGCAGCACGAACCCGTCGTTGTAGTCCGTGTGCTCGCCGATCAGGTTGACGCGCCCGGGGGCACGCACGACCCGGATGGCGCCGGGGTCCCGGCGGGCGAGCGGCTCGACCTGCGCCAGCGCGACGCGCAGCGCGTCCGGGTCGCCGCCCGCAACGGGAATCGCCCACTCGTGCCCGCCGCTCATGGCTCCGCCCTCGCTCCCACGACCGGGTCCCCGACCTCCTGTCCGCCGGACGCCAGCCTACAGCAGCGTCGGCCGCTCCCATGGCGCGCCCAGCACGTGATGGTCGAGGAACGCCAGCACGGTCCGGTACCAGATGCGCGCGTTCTGCGGCTTCAGGACCCAGTGGTTCTCGTCCGGGAAGTAGAGGAACTTCGACTCGACCCCCATCCGGTTCAGGTCGGTCCAGAGCCTCAGCGCCTCGCTGATCGGCACGCGATGGTCGCGCTCCCCGTGGATCACCAGCATCGGCGTCCGGATCGATGCCACCGAGTTCGCCGGGCTCTGCTCGACGTAGCGGGACGGATCCCGGTACGGGTCGCCGAACTCGAGCTCCCAGGCGTGGCCGTCGTCGGTGGTGCCGTGGAAGCCCCGCAGCTCCCAGAGGCTGGCGTGGGTCACGATGCAGCGGAACCGGTCCGTGTGGCCGGCCACCCAGTTGGCCATGTACCCGCCGAACGAGCCGCCCATGAGGGCGGTGCGGTCGCGGTCGATCTCCGGCCGCGCGACCGCCGCGTCCACCGCGGCAAGCATGTCGGTGAACGGCGCCTCGTGCCAGCGACCCCAGCCCCGCTGCACGATGGCCTGCCCGTAGCCGGTCGAGAAGGCGGGATCCGGGAGCACCACCGCGTAGCCGTGTGCGGCCAGCACCTGCGGGTTCCAGCGCCAGTGCCATCCGTCCGTCCAGGACCCGAGCGGGCCGCCGTGGACGAAGACGACCAGCGGCGCGGGATGCTCGGCCGAGGCACCGGGCGGCAGCACCAGCCAGGCGCCGATCGAGGTCCCGTCCGCCGCCCGTCCGGCGATGCGCGTGACGGTCCCGGGCGCCCCGGTGGCTGCCTCGTCCGCGGCAGGCGAGGGGACCAGGGCGACGGCCTGCTCGGTCGCCGCCGGATCGAGCCTCACGACCTGCGGCGCGACCCGCAGGGTGGACCGGAGGGCATACAGGGCCGATCCGTCCGGCGCGGGGGACGGATCGCCGACCGTGCCGGAGGCGACGAGGCAGGTCACGGCGCCGGACGCGACCTCGACCCGGAACAGCGCGCCGGCCCCGTCGCGGTCCGAGAGGAAGAAGACCGCGGTGCCGTCGGGCGACCAGGTGGGCGAGCCGGGCCAGAGGTCGGCCGTGGGAGCGAGGTCCCGCCCCTCGCCGGTCTCGATCTCCACCACCCAGAGGCGCCGCTCGGAGGCGTGGTCGGGGTCGCCGAGCGTCTCCCGGACCGCCGCGACGAAGCGTCCGTCTGGCGAGCAGGCCGGGTCCTCGTAGCGCGCGTCGCCGGGGGTCAGGACGCGCCGGGATCCGTCGACCACGTCGAAGGCCACCAGGTCGACGAACGGCCTCGTGAGATCCGCCAGCGAGGCGACCGTGGCGACCACGGTGCGCCCGTCGGGCGTGACGTCGAACCCGACGTGCTCCAGGATGTCCAGGCGTCCGTCGGCGTCCGGAAGGAGGTCGCGCGGCTCGGGCACCGGTGCCGATTCGTCGGCGGGGACGGACACGGCGAGGAGATGGCGCTCGCGCGGGCCGAGGTAGTGGTCCCAGTGCCGGATCGGGTAGCGCTCGAAGAGGATCGCGGAGACGCCCGCGTCGCGCCGGGCGCGGTCGCGGACGGCGTCGGCCTCGAGCGTTGCCGAGCCCGGGTGCAGGCGCGCGACCATGGCCACCGTGCGCGCCTGTCGTGCCGCGGCCAGCGCCTCGATGCCGCCCTCCGGCGCCAGCAGCTGGCGTGCCTCGCCGCCCCCGGCCGGCAGGAGCCAGAGGACCTCCTGATCGTGCGGCTCGACGGCGACCTGCCCCTCGGGCCCGGGCGCCGCGGCGGGCCCGGGACGGCGCGACGCGAAGACGAGCGAGCCGTCCGGGAGGAACGCGGGGTGGCTCTCGCCCTCCGCCGACCAGGTCAGCCGGTGCGGCGGCCGGGCGGCCGCGGGGTCCACCTCCCAGAGCGCCGAGCGCATCCGCGTCCCGTCCGGGGCCGGATCCGAGACCGATACCACCAGGCGTCGGCCGTCGGGCGAGCAGCGCAGGTCCGAGAGCCGGGGGAGGGAGAGGAAGCGGTCGAGGTCGAAGGTGGCATGCATGGCGCGATGATGGCATGCGGGCCCGGCACACGCGCCGGCGACGGGCGCAACCCGGAACCGCGAGCGCCGCCACCTGCGGACCCCGGGCCGGCGTCCAGGGGCCGGGCGGTGTCGTCACGCTCCGGCGGTACAATCCGCGTGGTCCCGCGTCCCACGCCGACCATGTCCTGAGCACCGTCCGAACGTCCCCCCGGAACGTCCGCCCCTCATCACCAGCGTCCTGAACAAGGAGCCAGCGACCCATGACCAGCACGGACACCGTCGCCGAGCGAGCCCACCGCGCGGCCAAGCGCTACATCTACGCCTTCGGCGGGGGGCACGCCGACGGGAACGGCGAGATGAAAGGCCTCCTCGGCGGCAAAGGTGCCGGCCTGGCCGAGATGACACGCGCCGGCCTGCCCGTGCCCCCGGGATTCACGATCACCACGGAGGCCTGCAACGACTACTTCGCCGCCCGCGAGTCGCTCCCGGACGGACTCTGGGACGATGTCCAGGACGCGATGCGCGAGGTCGAGCGGGAGACCGGCAAGCGCTTCGGCGGGCGGGAGAACCCGCTCCTGGTGAGCGTCCGCTCGGGCTCCAAGTTCTCGATGCCCGGCATGATGGACACCGTCCTCAACCTCGGGCTCAACGAGGAGACGCTGCAGGGGCTCATCGCCCTGACGCAGAACGAGCGCTTCGGCTGGGACGCCTACCGGCGCTTCATCCAGATGTTCGGGCGCATCGTCATGGACGTGGACGGTCGCCGCTTCGACGAGGCGCTGGATGCCGCGAAGGAGCACCACGGGGCGAAGGCGGACACGGACCTGGACGCTGCCGCCCTGCGCGCCCTGGTGGACGTGTACAAGGGGATCGTCCGCGAGGCCACCGGCCGCGAGTTCCCCGCCGACCCGGACGAGCAGCTGGACCTGGCCATCAAGGCCGTCTTCCGCTCGTGGTTCGGCAAGCGCGCGGTGGACTACCG
>JAJYDP010000701.1 GCA_021777365.1 Chloroflexota bacterium
GGTTCACGGGGCTGAAGGTGGCACCGGCCGGAGACGACACGGTCTTCGTGCCCACCGGCGTGGTCGGCCCCGTCTGGCCGCCCGTCAGGCCGTAGATCTCGTTGTTGTTGCAGAGCACCTTGACCCGCGGGTTCCGCCGGATCGCGTGCAGCAGATGATTGCCACCGATCGAGGTCAGGTCGCCGTCGCCCGAGACCACGATAACGTTGAGCTCGGGGCGGACGGTCGCGATCGCCTCGGCGACGGGGAGCGTGCGGCCGTGGAGCGTGTAGACGGAGTCAAACTGCATGTAGGCGCCCATGCGGCCTGTGCAGCCGATGCCCGTCACCATCACGGTGTTCGACTTGTCCAGGCCCAGGTCGTCCATCACCATGGCCAGCTGGGTCATGATGAGGCCGATCCCGCAGCCCGGGCACCAGATCGTGGGGAAGAGATCGGTCTTGATCTTGTCCTTGTACGACATGTGCGGTGCGGACCTCGGTTCTTGGGGCTGCCCGTGGGCGCTCAGGGGACGGCAGTCTCGGCCAGCTCGCGCGGGAGCAGGCCGATCCTGTCCAGCCCTTCGCGGACTGCCTCGAGACTCATGCGGCCGCCGAGCAGCGGGACGCGCTGGACGTCGCGGTAGAGGACGCGCTCGACCACGCTCGCGTACTGACCGTCGCTCCCCTCGATGACCACCAGGCGCTTGTACCGCGATGCGATCTCCCGGAGCTGGTCCTGGAGGGCCGGCCAGATGCGGATGGGCCGGAACAGCGCGAAATGCGGCGCGAGGGGCTGGGCGATGCGGCGGGTGATGCCGAACGCGATCACGAGCGTGTCGGCGTCCTTGTTCCAGCCGTACTCGTAGAACGCGTAGCGGTCCGCGACCTCGAGGCGCAGTGCCTTCGCCTCCTCGTACTGCCGGATGAACTCGTCCGCATCGGCCGTCGCCGGCTCGCCATCGGGGTAGGTGGCAACGCCGCTGAAAAGCCTCGTGCTGCCGGACGCGAGCGGCTCGAGCGTGCGCGGCACGACCGGAACGTCGATCGCGTCGAGGTCGACCACCTCGTTGAGGTGGCCCAGGAACGCGTCGGCGAGCAGGATCACCGGGGACCGGCTCTCCTCCGCGCAGTTAAAGGCACGGATGGCGTACTCGTAGCACTCGGCGACGGTCGAGGGGTAGAACACGATGCTGGTGTAGTCGCCCGACGAGCCGTAGCGTGTCTGGAGGATGTCGCCCTGTCCCGGCATGGTGGGCATGCCCGTGGCCGGTCCGACACGCTGGACATTGACGAAGACGGTCGGGACGCCGAGCTTGTGGGCGTAGCCGATCGCCTCCTGCATGAGGCTGAACCCGGGGCCGGAGGTGGCGGTGAACGACTTGGCGCCCGCCAGGCTCGCGCCGATGATCGCGTTGGCGCTTGCGATCTCGTCCTCGGCCTGGAGGAACCGGAACTCCGGGTGGCCGGCCGCGTACACGGACGCGGCCATCAGGACTTCGCTGCTTGGACTGATCGGGTAGCCCGCGAAGTAGGTGGCACCCGCCTTCACCGCTCCCAGGAGCATCGCTTCGTTGCCCTGGAGGAGCCGCTTGGCCATGTCTCGTTCCGCCTCCTAGGTCGGGTTCGCCCGGTCGACGTCGGGGGCGCTTTCGACGTCGGTGATACCGCGGCTGGGGTCGGTTCCGGCGACGGCGGGCCCGCGCGCGGTGTCAGGCGCTCCGGACCGCTGGGGCAGCCGGGCCCGGCCGCGCCTGGCTGCCGCGGCCTCCTCGGCGCTCGCCCCGGCAGCCGCGGCGGTCCGCACCGGGATCACCTCGATCGCGAGGTCCGGGCAGTACCGTTCGCACAGTCCGCAGCGGATGCAGTCCTCGGCCTCGATGATCGCGTCATGCGTCAGGACCAGGCTGTCCTTCGGGCAGATCTCGACGCAGATGTTGCATCGCTTGCACCATTCGTCGACCCAGCGGATGTTCACGTAGTCGACGACGGTCGGGGCCCGTCGGACCCGCTGCGTCGTGGGGGCGTACAGCGTAGCCGTCGCAGCAATCCTCGTTCGCGTCCGCCAGCCACTCGCGTGGGCCGGCCGGGACTTCGAAAGTCTACCCATTTCGACCGGACAGGGTGCGGCTGAGCGGCGGGTCCGGGGGAGTTCGGCCCCGCGGCGGGCCCACGTCCTGCTAGCCTCGGCCGATGCGCCAACGGCACCTCGTGGGCATCGTGCTCGTGATCGTCTCCGCCTGCGGGTACGGATCGGGCCCGCTGCTCGCCAAGGGCGTCTACGCGGCCGGCGCCGACTGGCTGACCCTGCTCGCGTGGCGCTTCACGCTGGGGGCCGCCCTGACCTGGGGCTGGATCTTCGCCCGCGCCTCGGGCCGCGAGGCGCTGCGGCGGCTGACGCGCCGGCGGGCGGCTGCGTTCCTCGGGCTGGGGATGGTCTTCGCGGGCAACGCCGCCACCTACTACGCGGCGGTCGAGCTGGTGCCGGTCAGCCTCGTCGCCCTGCTGCTCTACGTGTATCCCGCGCTCGTCGCGGTGCTCGCGATGCGGTTCGGCCAGTCGTTCGAGGGGCGCCGTCCCTGGGCCGCCCTGGGGATCGCGACGTTCGGCGCCGTGCTCACCGTCGGGGGCATCCGGGCAGGTACCAACCCGCTGGGCGTCGCCCTGGCGGCCGCGTCGCCGCTCATCTACAGCGGCTACATCCTGCTCTCGGCCCTGGTCGCGGGCGAGCGCAGGGGCGCGACGGCCCATGCCCGCCGCGCGGAGGGCGATCCCGATGTCCCGCCGCTCGTCGCGGCGGCGCTGATGATCGTGGGCACGTGGCTGGTGCTCGTCGCCCTGGCCGTGGCGGTCCGCGAGCCGGCCCTCCCGTGGCAGGTGCCGTCCGACGCATGGCCGGGCCTGGTCGGGATCGCGGTACTGTCAACCGCCATCGCGATCCAGGCCTTCTACGCGGGCGTCAGCCGGATCGGGGCCGCGCAGGCCGCGCTCGTGAGCACCATGGAGCCCGTCTTCACGGTGACTCTCGCCGTGCTGGTGCTGGGCGAGCGGCTGGGGGCCCTGCAGCTGATCGGCGCGGTGTTCGTGGTCGCCGCGGTGGTGCTGGCGCAGACCAGCCGAGGGGTCGCGGCCCGGGTGGCCGTCGCGCGAGAGGCGTGATCGCGCTACCGTGATCGGTCGAGACGCATCCCGTGGCGCCGGCAACGCCGGCGGCGAACGCATCCGGAGGGACGCCATGGCTCGCTTCGATCGGCTCACCGTGCTGGGGGCCATCCTCGAGGTCGGCGCGGTGCCGACCTTCACGCCCCTG
>JAJYDP010000702.1 GCA_021777365.1 Chloroflexota bacterium
CTGCTCGCGGTGTCGAACCGGCGCGTGCTGGGGACGCTTGGGCGCTGGAACCGGCGCAACGGGGCCGTCGTGAAGAGCGTGCTGGCGCTCGGCGTGGTGGCGATGAGCTTCGGGCTGCTCTACTCCCTGGGGGTGTAGGGGTGGCCGAGCGCATGCGGATGCCGATCGAGGGGATGACCTGCACTTCCTGCGTGAGCCGGATCACGCGCGCGCTCCGGAAGGTGGATGGGGTCGACTCCGTCCGCGTCGACCTCGCCACAGATTCCGCGACGGTCGCGTTCGATCCGAAACGGACCTCGCTCGCCAGGATCGGGCAGGCGGTTGACCGCGCCGGGTACCACGCCCGCGTCGAGCAGTCCGGACCGGTATCAGGGGACGAGACCCGGACCTTCCTGTCGCGTTGGGGACTGCGGCGGGGCTGATGCCCCAACGCCGATCCGAACCTATCGCCGAGCGCCGTCAGCGCCGACACCGTCCAGATGACCGCCGCCATCCAGGCGAGATCGGTGATCGCGCTCGCGAGGCGCGCGCCGACCGCAAACCCGAGGTTGTGCTACAGCCGGTAGACGCCCACCGCCAATGCCCGCGACGGGGGCTGGGCCACGTCGCCGACGGCCGCGAGCGGCGTCGGATAGACCATCGCCGTGCCCGTCCGTCGGTTCCCGGATCCCGTAAGCGACGGGTCCCCCCACCGCCCTGCGCCTGTAAGCATCGTGACCGCACAGACCCGACGGGGGCATGAGCGATCAGCTGGCGCTGTCAAGCCTTTCAGAGCATGGACAGCGTTGCCTCGTGGGACGGAATCTTGGTGGCTACAGTCCGCCTTCGGATGATCGCGACGTGGGCGGGCCGCGCCGGCGCGCGTCAACCCGGACCCGCCGGGATCTGGGGTCCACGATCGGTGCGGCGTCCCGAGGATCGAACGCCTTGAGTGGCACCTCGTACATGTCGGCGAACGCCAGGGCTTCGAGGAAGAGCAGTCGACGACGACCCAGCTCCAGCTTCGCAATTCGACTCTGGGCCACACCGAGGCGTCGGGCGACCTCGGCCTGAGAGAGCCCGGACGCTTGCCGTGCGTCGCCAAGCTCGCGGCCGACGACAGCGTCAGGCGACAGCGGTTGATCGTGCACTCCAACCTCCCATGAGCAGCAGAACCGCGCGGCGGAGGACTGGCGGATCATACCACTACAGACTTGACATCCGGCGAACGGTACCCGTAGGCTGACTGATATCAAGTCCTAAAGGGTATGGAATGGCCTCCTCGGTTCGGACCGCTACCACGCAACTGGGGATCGCGCTCCGTGACGCCCGGGAGCGTGCTGGCATTTCCATTCCCGAGGCTGCCGCGAGGATCGGGTGGTCGGAGTCCCGTTTGGAGAGCCTCGAACAGGGCCGGGGTCAGCTGTTCTTCACCGAGGCGCTGCGGGTCCTGGACGTCTACGGACTCTCGGTCGATGAGTTCGGAGACGAGGTTCGCCGACCATTGCGCCTGGACGGCCCATCGTGATCGAGCCCGAGGATTTCGGCAGCGGCGGCCGACAGGCTCTTCGTCCGACGCGTGCCCGATATCCACGCCATGCGGACCCGACGTGGCCCCCGCGTTCTAGCACGGCACGAACCAGTCCCCACCGATCCCCCCGCGGAGGTGCGCGTGGCCACCCACGAGCACCCGGCTCCCCAGGCTTCAGACCCGCGCCCCCCCCGACGACGTGCTGGAACCCCGCCGCTGGCGGGGACCGCGGGTGGGCTGGGAGAGGTCTCGACCACGAGCGTCCGCGTCGGGAGCTGGTCGGCCATCTCGCGCTGGCACCCCACCGCGTCGCGATCGTCGGCGACGCTCGAGGCGGCGGACCTGCCGCATCCGGACGGCGCGGGGGAGGGCCGCTCGTGAGCCGTCCGCCGATGCCCCGCTGCGCCCGGCAGAGGGCCCGTTGATGGACTACGCGACCGCCTACGCTACCCTGCGTGCCCAGTTCGTGGCGCTGCTGGCGGAGATCGAGGGGCTCGACGACGCGACGGCCGCGGCGATCGCCGCCATCCTCGAGGTGCCGCCGGAAGGCCAGGTGCTCCTCGAGCTCAGCGGCGTGGTGGTCGGGCAGCTGGAGGCGCAGCCGGTGGTGGCCCGCCTGGCGCACCGCGAGCGGGAACAGCTGATCGAGGCGTCGCGGCCGCGATCGTGTTCGCGCCGTGGCTGACCGAGGCCCGCCAGGCGGCCCTGCGCGCCGCCTGGCGGGCGGGCTTCGGCGGGCAGCCCGCGTGAGGTCGGTCCCTGGCGAGCCGCCCGACGCCGGGCCCCTCGGCGCGCCGCCATGAACGACAGCAGGGATGGCTGGCCTTTCGTGGACCAGCCGCCAGCCGCTCGGGGATCGCCTTGATCACTTCGCCTTCTGGCGGATCGCGGGCTGGCTCCGCGGGCGGCACCTCAAGCTGAACTGGGGCACCCTGCACCGTCGCTTCCTCCCGGGCTGGGAGGTCCGCGATGGCGGGACCGAGCTCTTCCGGCCGCGCGCGGTGACGGTGACCCGCTACCGCCACCGGGGGACCCGCATCCCGACTCCTGGGCGAACGAGCCGACAAGATCACCCACATCGGCAGCATGTGCCCGTGGGGAGCCGGATGCGACGAGAGCCGCACGTCCCGTTCGGAGAGCGGGCCGAGGAGACGGACCGGTCGAAAGGCCGGCACCGCGCCTCGGCCCGATCCCTACCCGTATGTCTGGACGCGCGCGGCACGAGGTCCGATCGCCCGCAGCAGCGCCAGAACGTCGTCCACGAGCCGGCGCGAGCGATCGAGGCAATTGAGCGTGCGGCTGCCGCCCACGAAGGCGATGGCGCCGAGTAAGCAGCGGCTTCGACGCGATCGCCGATTTCCGCACCTGCAGAACCTGACTGGCGGATGAGACGGACCGCTGACAACCGGCCCTTCACCCCCGCTGCTCTCGTCACCCTCGAACAGCGGTCGTCCAGCAGACTCAGGCCACGCGCCCGCGGCTGGCAGCGGGCTCGCTCGTTACCTCGGCCTCAAGCCCTCTCGCCCCGACCATAACCACGGACAGTCAGGAGCGCCGACTTGCCCCTGCACGATGGGAGCCTGGTCGCCCGAGCGGGGCGCCCGGTGCCGGCCACCCGCGCCCATCGTCTTGGCCGCCATCGTGCTCATCGAGACCCACCTCGGTCTCGGCCCGCCGGAGCCGCCCGGTGCAGCGTCGAGCGTCACGCTGGGACCGTGTCGCGGTCCGCCCGCTGCCGCTTGCTCGCGTAGAGCGCGGTGTCCGCCCGCGCGGTGATC
>JAJYDP010000703.1 GCA_021777365.1 Chloroflexota bacterium
GAACCCGTCGGTCCCCACCGGAACCTTGAGGAGGCTCATGAGCTCCTCGTTCTTCCGCGGGACCATCCCGGTCACCAGCACCACCAGGTCGGCCGGGATGGTCAGCTCCTCGCCGCCGGTGAGCATGTCGCGCGTGGTGACGGTCAGCTGGCCGGCGGCGTTCCGTGCGACCGCGGGCGGAGTGTCCTCGGGGAACTTCATGTATACCGAGCCGTGCTTCCGCGACTCCGTGTACATCAGCTCGTATTTCCCGTAGGTCCGGATGTCGCGGTACAGGTGGTACTGGTGCACCTGCCTGTCGAGGCCGGCCACCTGCAGTGCGGCGTGCGCGGTGGCCGCGCAGCAGTACCGCGAGCAGTACTCGTTGGCGCCCGGCTGCCGGCTGCCCACGCAGTAGATGTAGGCGATGGTCCGTACCGGCCGGCCATGGTAGGTCAGCGGGCCGCTGGCACCGTCGATCAACGCCTTGAACTCGGGCAGCGTGACCACGCCGTCGATCCCGTACCCGTACTCGCCGGTCTCCGGCTGGTAGGCGTCGAACCCGGTCGCCACCACGATCGAGCCGACCTCGACGTGGATCAGCTCCGGCAGATCGTTGTTGATCCGGATGGCCGCCACGTAGTTGCCGAAGCTGCCGGACTTCGCCATCAGCTCGGCGTTGGCGAAGACCGTGATGGAGGACCGCTTCCTGACCTCCGCGAGCAGGGTCGCGATCAAGTCGCTGCCCTTCCGCTCGTGCGGGTACATGGTGCCGAACCGGCCCACCCACCCCCCGAGCTCCTTCTCGCGCTCGACCAGGAAGACCTCGAGCCCGACGTCGGCCAGCCCGACGGCCGCCCGGAGGCCGGCGATCCCTCCGCCCACGACCAGCGCCTTCTGGGTGGTCTCCACCATCATCGGCTCGAGCGGCTCCGTGAGGCGCGTGCGGGCGATGCCGGCCTTCACCAGGCTGATCGCCTTGTGGGTGGCACCCTCGGGATCGTCCGAGTGCGTCCACGAGTCCTGCTCGCGGATGTTGACCTGCGTGTACAGGTAGGGGTTCATTCCGGCCCGCCTGGCCACGCCGCGGAAAGTGAGGGTGTGAAGCTTGGGAGAGCACGAGGCGACCACGAGGCCGTCCAGGTTGTGCTTCCCGATGTCCTCTTCCATGTCCTGCTGCGACGCGTCCGCGCAGGCGAAGATGGTGTCGCGCGCCACGACCACGCCGGGTTCGTCCTTCACGGCGTCGACGACGCGGTGCACGTCGACGTAGTCGGAGATGTTGCCCCCGCAGTGGCAGATGTAGACGCCGATCCGCCGCTCCTCGCTCATGCCGGCACCTTCGTCCTGGCCTGCGCGCGTTCCAGGTGGGCCGCCACCTGCGCCGCGGCCGCGCCGGCGTGCAGGATGGAGTCCACGATGTCCTTCGCGCCGGACGCTGCGCCGGCCACGAAGACCCCGGGGATACTGGTCTGGCCGGGGTTCAGATCCTCGTCCGGTTCGGCCACGTAGAAGTACTGGTCCTCGGCCAGCTGCTCGTCGATGAAGAGCCTCGCCGCGTCGCGGTTGGGCTGTACGCCGACGGCGAGCACGACGAGGTCGTATTCGGCCTCCACCAGCTTGCCGCCGTTCTCGATGTCCTCGTACCGCAGGACCAGGTTGCCGTTCTCCTTCTCGGTGATCCTGGCGACCCGGCCCTTGATGTAGCTGGCGCCCATCGACTTCGACTGCTCGTAGAACTCGTCGTAGCGCTTGCCCGCCGCCCGGATATCGATGTAATGGACGGTGACGTCCGCCAGCGGCAGCGCACCCATGATCAGCTGGTTCTGCTTGATGGAGTACATGCAGCAGAACTTCGAGCAAAGGGGGTTGCCCACCGTCTCGTCGCGCGATCCCGTGCACATCACGTAGGCGATGCGCTCGGGGACCTTGCCGTCGCTTGGGCGGAGGATCGTGTTGAACGGTCTCGTTGGGGCGAGCAGGCGATCCATCTGCACGCCGGTGATCACGTTGCGGTACTGCCCGAAGCCGTACTGCGGCTTCAGGTCGGCCGCGAAGAGCTTGTAGCCGGTCGAGACCACCACGGCGCCGACCTCGACGTCCATCTCCCTGTCACGCGCATCGAGGTCGATGCAGTTGTCGACAGGGCACACGTTGACGCACTCGTGGCAGCCAGAGCAGACGGCGCAGTCCATGCACCGGCCGGCCGCCTCGCGCGCATCCGCCTCGGAGAGCGGCGCCTCGACCTCGGTGAAGTCCGTGGGCGAGGCGACGAGGGTGACCCCGTCCGCGGTGGGTGCCCGGTGCGTGTACTGCTTCTGGCGGGCCAGGACCTGCGCCCTGTCCACGACAGGCAGCCGCAGGTCGAAGCCGCCGAGCATCCCGCCGGTCAGCCAGCGATCGATCATGTGCGCCGCGCGCCGGCCCTCGCCGACCGCCCGGGTGATGTCGGTCGCGCCGTTCACGACGTCGCCGGCGGCGAAGACGTACGGCACGTCCGTCTGGAGCGTGGTCGGGTCGGCCCGCAGGGTACCCCTGCGCTCGACGCCGACCTGGCTCGCGAACGCGGCGGTGTCCGGTGTCATGCCGATCGCCGCGATGACGACGTCACACGGCATGACGTGCTCGCTGCCCTGGATGGGGGCGGGGCTCCGCCGCCCGGAGGCGTCCGGCTCGCCCAGCGCCATCCGCACGCAGCGCAGCCCGCTGACCACGCCTTCGGCATCGCCGAGCACCTCGGTCGGGGCCACCTGGAAGGCGAACTGGACGCCCTCCTTCTCGGCGTCGTCCGCCTCTACGTGATGGGCAGGCATCTCGGCGCGCCCGCGGCGGTAGGCCACCGTCACCGAGGCGGCACCCAGGCGGCGCGCCACCCGCGACGCGTCCATCGCCACGTTGCCGCCGCCGACCACCACGACGCGCTTGCCGGCCAGGTCGACGGCCTCGCCGAGCTTGACCCTGCGCAGGAAGTCGGTCGCGGCCAGCACGCCCAGGCGGTCCTCGCCCGGAACGCCCAGGCCGGTCGAGCGCGGCGTGCCGGTGGCCACCAGGACCGCGTCGTAGCCTGCGGCCTTGAGCGCGGCCAGGTCGCGGACCGGCGAGTTCGTGACGATCTCGACGCCCAGGGCCCGGACGTTGTCGATGTCGCGCTCCACCACCTCGGTCGGGAGGCGGTACGAGGGAATGGCCAGGCGGAGGAACCCGCCCGGTTCGGGGGCCGCCTCGTAGATCTTCACCCCGTAGCCCTTGCGGGCGAGCTGCCAGGCGGCGGTCAGGCCGGCCGGCCCGGAACCGACCACCGCGA
>JAJYDP010000704.1 GCA_021777365.1 Chloroflexota bacterium
TTGCCCGCCTTGACGCACGCCGCCGAGAGGCCCTGGCCCTTGTAGTCACCGGTCCCGTTCAGGTAGTCGATCTCGGTCGTGCCGCTCTCGCCCGCGATCGTCTTGCCGCACAGGTCGTTCTGGGTGGTGATGTTCTTGGGGTTGCCCTTGGCCACCACGAACGACTGGCCGGCCTGGAAGTACGGGATCATGTCGACCTGCTTGATGCGGTCGGCGGTGATGTTCTGGGCCGAGATGATGATGTCGCACTTGCCGCCGGTGAGCGCCGCGATGATCGTGTCGAAGACGGAGTTCTGGACCTCCATGGTCAGGCCCAGGCGCGTCGCGATCTCGGCCCCGATGTCGATGTCAGACCCGGTCGGGTTGCCGTTCGCGTCGAAGAACTCCTGCGGCGGATACGGGATATCCGAGCAGATGACGAGCTTGCCGGGGAAGATCAGCTGCCCGGACGGCACGGCCGCGATCGGGCTGGCCGGAGCCGCACTGGCCGGAGCCGCACTGGCGGGAGCGGCACTGGCGGGCGCCGCACTGGCGGGCGCCGCACTGGCGGGAGCGGCACTGGCCGGCGCCGCGCTTACCGGCGCCTGCGTGGGCGCCGTGGTCGCGGCGGTGCTGCACGCGCCCACCAGGGTCGCGATCACGAGCAGCGTCGCGGGAACGATCGACCGCCTCATGGGGTCAACGCCTCCTCCTTGCGTAGTCGCGCGCCATCGCGCAAGCCCCACTGTGATCATCACGGGGTCGTGAAGTGGCCGCATTCTACAGCCTGGGGCGCGGACGACACGGCCACCGACGCACGGGACGACGTGCCGCACCGGCCTCGGCGCGTCTCCCCGCGCACGGGCGACGCGCCGCCCGAGCCCAGACGCCGCTACCATCAACCTCATGATCGAGACCGCCGACGCCATCGTCATCGGGGGAGGTATCCAGGGCGCGAGCCTCGCGTTCCATCTCGCGGAGAAGGGGCTCCGTCCCATGGTGCTCGAACGGGGCGCGCTGGCGAGCGGCGCGACCGGCCGCTCCAGCGGCCTGGTCCGCATGCACTACGACCTGGAGCCAGAAGCCAGGCTCGCCTGGGCGTCGTTCGCGTACTTCCGCGACTGGCGCGAGCGGGTGGGAGGTGAGTGCGGGTTCACGCGGACGGGGTTCCTGCAACTCTATCCGCGCGAAGCCGCGGCACGGCTCCGGGCCAACGTCGAGATGCAGCAGCGCGTGGGCATTCCGACGATGCTGGTGTCCGCCGACGACGTGACCCGCCTTGCCCCGGCCTTCCGGACGGACGACTTCGACGATGCGGCCTACGAGCCGGAATCCGGCTACGCCGACCCGTCGGGGTCGACCACGGCGCTGCTGAACGCGGCACGCGAACGGGGTGCGCGGCTGGTCCAGGGGTGCGCGGTGACCGGCATCCGGGTCGAGAGCGGGCGGGTGGTCGGCGTCGACGCCACGAAGGGGTCGTTTTCGGCGCCGGTCGTGATCGACGCGGCGGGTGCCTGGGCGCGGGGCGTCGCTGACCTCGTCGGCCTCGATGTGCCCGTGACCGTGTGGCGCCACGACACGGCCTTCATCCGGCGCCCCCCGGCGCTGCGTCTCGGACATCCGACGGTGATCGACGACGGGAACGCTATGTACTTCCGGCCCGAGGGGCGCGACCTCACGCTGATCGGCCTGGAGGACGACGCCGGCATCGGCGGGGAGCCCGAGGAGGTGCTGCGCCCGGCCGACGAGTTCGTCGGGCGCGTGGTCGACCGGATCTGCCGTCGGATTCCGGCGATGGCGGACGGCGAGCTCCAGAGCACGCAGCGGGGCCAGGACGGCATCACGCCGGACCAGCGGCCCATCCTGTGCGCCGCGGGACCGGACGGGTTCTACTTGGACTGCGGGTTCAGCGGTACCGGGTTCAAGACGGCCCCGGCGGTCGGGGCGTGCATGGCCGAGCTGATCGTCGATGGCCGGGCGGCGACCGTGGACATCTCGGCGTTCGGGCTCGAACGGTTCGGCGAGGGGCGGCTGCTGGCGGGCTCGCACGAGGACCGCCCGATGTGGCGCTGAGCGGCACCCGCGCTACCCGCGCTGAGCGGCGCCCGCGCTACCCGCGCTGAGCGGCACCCGCGCTACCCGCGCTGAGCGGCACCCGCGCTACCCGCGCTACCCGCGCTGAGCGGCACCCGCCATGTTGCGCGTGGCCCGCCGACCCGGCAGGCCAATCTGGCCGGATTCCCGCCAGGCGTCGCTTGTGCCACGTGGGCATCTCGCCGCGCTGGCTGCGCACGCATGCCCGTGCCCCACGGAGGGCACCGGCCACCTCGTCCACGCTCGTGGGGCGCGGCACCCCACGCGGACCGCCGGCCCGCCCCGCCCACCCAGACCAGCCGGCGTCCGCGGGTTGGCATAGCCGTCACCTGGCGGGAAAACGGCTACGATGTCCAACACGGCGCCCGGACCACCGTCCGCCACGAGTGGCTGGACCAATGTCCGGCACGACGGCCGGGATCGAGCCAGGGCGTCGGGGGCCCGCACCTCCGCTCCGGTCCGCTAGGATGAGCCGGATGCCAGCCCCGTTCCCCCGCCGCGTCCCTCTCGCCGAGCTGCACTGCCACCTCGGCGGCGCCGTGACGCCCTCGATCATGTGGGGGATCGCCCACGCCCAGGGGATCAAGCTGCCCACCAAGGACTACTGGGAGTTCCGCGACATGATCACGGTCTCCCCGCGGCACGGCCACTCCTTCGACGGCTACCTCCAGCTCTTCCACTGGACCGAGCTCATCCAGTCGTCGCCACTCGCCATCGAGCGGTCGGTGTACGAGGTGGTGGGTGGTGCGTACCGCAAGAACAACGTGGCCACCATCGAGTTGCGCTTCAACCCCATGAAGCGCAACCGCGGCGGCGAACAGGACCTGGACCACATCATCAGCGCCGCGATCCGCGGGATGGACCGCGCCGTGCTGGAGTACCCCGTGCGCCCCGGCCTGATCCTGTGCCTGGACCGGGCGTTCCCGTACCAGCTCAACGAGATCATGACCGAGAAGGCGATCGCGTACTACGGGCGCGGCGTCGTGGGCATCGATGTCGCCGGCCCTGAAACGCCGTCGTTTCGGGTGCGCGAGTACCGCCGCCTGTTCGACCGGGCGCGCCGCCACGGCCTCGGCATCACCGTCCACACGGGCGAGGCCGGGCCGGTCGAGGAGATCGCGGAGGTCATCGAGCAGCTCGAGCCCGCACGGATCGGGCATGGCGTGAAGGCCGCCTACGACCCCCGCACCATGGCCATGATCCGCGA
>JAJYDP010000705.1 GCA_021777365.1 Chloroflexota bacterium
CGGCACGCGCAGGTCGTTGTGGTAGTTGAACATCTCGATCGTCAGCTGCCAGAGCGTCTGCCCGTGGTTGCCTGCCGGGAAGCCCGTCCAGAACTGGTTGCCGAGCGCGACCCACGGGATGTAGCTGATGACGTACACGACGATGGGCACGACCGTGATGCAGACGAGCGCCCACAGCCACGGGATGCCGAACGATGCACCCGGCACCAGCCAGCTCTCGGCCGGCGGGTCGGCCGGCGGATCCACGTACGTGCGCGCGTCGCCCGGCTGCGGCGGGGGCGCGAGCGGGCCGATGCCCCGCCTGGCGAGCAGCAGCGGCGCGGCGTAGGCGACCACCGACAGCGCGACGGCGGCCGCGCCGACGAGCAGGAACCCGCGCTCCGAGAAGGGCGTCCCCTTCAGCGACGACGAGAGGAGGACGCCGCCGACCGCCGCGACGACCCCGACGACGAGCGGCGCGACGACCGCGAACCGGAACTCGTCGACGGTCCAGCGGACCGACCGGACCGCGAGCCCGGCGGCCAGCAGCAGCGTGATGCCGATCATCAGGATCACGAACGTCACGTTGATCTGCGGGTGCGGGGTGTCGGCCGGGGCGCTGAGCGAGTAGTAGCCCAGGATCCCGGCCAGGCCGGCCATCCCGCCCAGGGCGAGGATCCGCCCCAGGCCGCTCCGCAGCAGGAAGAGCAGGCCGATCCCCCCCATCGCGTAGAACCCGACCCACTTGGACGCATCGGCGAGCCCGAGCATGATGCCCAGCAGCGGCAGGCCCACGAGCAGGGCGGACCTGCCCCGCCACCTGCCCAGCCAGAGCGCCGCGAACACGACGTAGGCCGCGACGATGAAGACGCCCGAGTAGATGTCGTTCATGCCGATCCGCGAGTTCGCGAAGAACATCCCGCTCGCCATCGAGAACGCGGCGACGATCAGGCCGATCGACCGGCGGCGGAACAGGATGCGGGCCAGCAGGTAGAGCAGCGCGATCATCAGCGAGCCCGCGATGACGCCCGGCAGCCGCCATGCGAACGCGTGGCTGCCGACGTCGACCGCCGCCACTGCCCCCGATGCCGAGAACGTGAGCAGCTGCTGGCGGTCTCCCGACGGGTTCGCGGGCTGCTGGTCCATCGCCCAGGCCGCCGGCGTGAACGGCAGGTTCGCGTTGGCGTACACCGCGTTGCCGTGCGGCTCGACGACGTAGATCGTCGGCGTCTTCCCGTCCGGCGCGGTGCCCAGCGCGTGGATCATGTCCGACGCCGCGTCCCACGTGACGTTGGTCACGGGACCGGGCATCGGCACGGGCGTCCCCAGGACGGGCTGCGCGTCGATCGGCAGCTGGACGAGCTGCAGGGTGCGGTTCGAGGCGACGTAGAGGGTCGGCTGCCCGATGTCGGTGGTGTTCGCGAACCCCATCCCGCTGGCAGGCCCGGGGAGCTGGACCGTGAAGACCGGATCGAGCGTGGAGGCGTCGAGGAACCGGACCTGCGTGCCGCCGGAGACTGCGAACACCGGCGAGGTCGAGAGACTGGCCGCGCTCCCCAGCGCCTGCAGGTCGGGCTCGATGGCGGTCTCCTGCTGCGCGCTGAGGAAGCCCGACACGACCACGGTGCGCAGGGCTGCCTTCGCCGCGGCGAGCTGCTGCTCGGCGGTCGCGAGCGAGTCCCTGGCCTTCGCCAGGGCGGCGTCCTGGGCGGCGGTGCGGGATGAGAGCGCCTCGTACTGGTGCACCTTCGCCGTGTCCGCCGCGACCGCCTGCTGCCACTTCGAGACGGCGCCGGGCAGCTGGACGATCGGCCCGTTCGCGACGCCGAGCGCGGTCGCGAGCGCGCTGACCTTCGCGGGGTCGTACGGCTTCGTGAGGTCCACCGTGACGTCCGTGACGGGGTCGAGCGGCACGATGCCGGTGACCGGCCCGGTGCCGGCGGCGGCCGAGGCGGTGCTGCGTCCGAGCACCGCCCCCGTGGCCGGGTCGATGCTCACGAGCTGGCCGGCCGTGGTGACGGCCAGCACGCTCCCGCCGGTCGTCGAGACCCGCAGCTGCTGGACCGGTCCGCCCGCGCCGCTCCCGGGCAGCCTCGTGGCCGCGACCGCCGGTGCGCCGGGCGTGCCGGCCGCGCGCAGCGCGTCGAGCCGGGTGGTCGGCAGGGACCAGATCGAGCCGTCCGAGCCGGCCGCATAGAGGACGTGGCCGACCGTGTCGACGGCGACCGCGGTCGCGCCCGGCACCGGCACGGTGGCGACCAGGCCGCGGGTCTGGAGGTCGTAGACGCGCACGTCGGAGCCCGTCGCGACGTACAGGCGATCCCCGTCACGCCCGGTCGTGAGCCCCGGTTCGTCCCACAGCGGCTCGATCGCGACCGACCTGACGGGCACGTCGAGCTGGCTCGTCGCCGTGACGCGGTCGTCGCCGAACGCGACGATCCCGAGCGCCATCATGTACTTGGCGAAGTGCGGGTGCGTGAACTCGTAGATCGAGTGCGGCATCCCGTAGCGCCAGTCCTGCAGGAACTCCGTCGCCGTCCGCGCGTGGTAGATCTCGTCGAAGTACATCCCGTACGGCTCCGCGAGCCGCCACGTCCGCACGGTGAAGGCCGAGATCACCAGCAGGATCATCACGAAGATGTCGAGGCGGGCGACGCGCCCGAGGCCCTCGCCGTGCAGCTGGCGGCTGCGATCCGCCCGGATCGATCCCGGCCCCAGCAGGCCGCGCAGCGCCCCCAGGCCCCACCGGCCACCCTCCCGCGTCTGCCACTCCGCGACGGGCATCGCCACGGCGGCGAACCCGACGCCCGACCCGGGCGGGGCGGACGCGAGCTCCGGCCCGAATCCCCCACCGGACTCCATTCCGGGCCCGGCACCCGCATCCTCGCCGGCCGCGGGAGCGGATGCGTCCCCGGGCAGCGGCTCGATCGCGCTCCGGGTCACCTCGCGGCCGTCCGCGCCCCGGGACGTCCCGGCGTCCGCCATCGCCACGGCCTCATCGGCCGTCCGGTCCACGCCGGCCGCGACCGGCTCGGCCTCGGGGGACCACGGGGTCGCCGAGAACGGGGCCGGCACCGGGCCGACCGGCAGCCAGCGCGCGAGGAGCCAGCGGACGGGGTCGAGCGCGACGAGCGCGAACAGGAAGATCGCCATGTGCCCGAACGCGGACAGCGTCACGCCGAGCTCGGAGCGGAAGTCGGGGCCGCCCGGGAGGTTCGCGATGTTCGGGGTGGCGTAGAGCGGCAGCGTCAGGATCCCGTGCAGGTTCATGAAGGACGCGGCCGCCAGGACGAACGTCGCC
>JAJYDP010000706.1 GCA_021777365.1 Chloroflexota bacterium
GCACTCGACTGACGCATCGTGATCTCGTCGGCCAGCGCCAGGCCGACGAGCGCCTGCCCGACATCCATCTCCCGGCCCCGCGCCAGCCCCACCGCGCCCAGCGCGAACTCGACATGGTCCCCATCGATGCGCGCGGCCAGGCCGCGCCCGACCTCGGGCTGCATTCCGGCGTTCTCCGACATCTCCTGCACCTCGGGCTGCTGGTACTGCTCCCCCTCAAGTCTGCGCCCTTCGTGAAAGCCCGGGCCGGCCCCCGCCCCGGGCCTCCGCGGACCCCGGGACCGCCGCGGGGCCCTGCCGTGCCGACGGGAACCCCGTACCCGTCCGCGGCTCCGGGCTGGTACGATGCGGCGCGATGAGCGCGCCGACGCGGGGTACCGCCCACCGTCCCCGCCTCCGGCCCGCCAGACTGCGGCGCCGGGTGACCGTCGCCTCGCGGCGGACGCCCGATTCCCCGAGCCGCCGCGCGAACCTCGTGGCCGCGTGTGCCGTGCTGCTGGCCGCCCTGCTGCTCTTCGCGAGCTGCTCGGGCACGCCGGTGGTGCCCCCTCCGACAGCCCGCTCCGGCCTGACACCCGCGGCGTCGGCCGTGGCCGGCCCCGCCGGCAACCAGGGCGCCGGCTCTTCCCCGTCCGCGTCGACGATCCCGTCGCCGACGCCGCTGCCCCTCGTGCCGGCACCGACGGACGGCGTGCTCGAGACCCCCGCCGCCGCGGCGCGACCCGTCGTCGCGGTGATGATCGACGACGCTCCGGCGGCGCGTCCGCAGGCCGGCCTCGCCGACGCCGACATCCTCTTCCAGGCGCCCGCCGAGGGCGGGATCCCACGCTACATGGCGCTGTACCAGGCGAACGCCGCACCCGCGATCGGCCCGATCCGGAGCAGCCGGCGGTACTTCGTCGGCTGGGCCGCCGCCTGGCGGCCGCTCTACGCGCACGTCGGGGGCGCTCCCAACGCGCTTGCCGCACTCGACGCGATGAACGGCACGCTGGTCTGGAACGCGGACGAGTTCCGGTGGGCCGCGTACATGCCGCGCATCACGACGCGCGTCGCGCCGCACAACGTCTACTCGAGCACCCGGGAGCTGGACGCGCTGGCCGCGCGACTGGGGGTCCCCGCCACGCCGCCGGCGGCGTGGTCGTTCGTGGATCCCGCCCCCCTCGCCGACCGCCCGGCCACCGGTTCGCTGACCGTGCCGTACCCGGCGGGCGTCATCTCCTACTCCTACGACCGCGCTACCGACCGGTACCTGCGCTCGGTGGACGGGGTGCCGCAGATCGACGCCGGCACCGGCGCGCGGGTCGCGCCGTACGACGTGGTCGTGATCTATGTCGCGGTCGGGCCGCTGGCGAACGCGCCCGGGCAGATCACCAACCAGGAGAAGGGGCGGCTCGAGGTGGGTTACACGGGGAGCGGGCAGGCCCTCGTGCTTCGCGACGGCGTCGCGATCGAGGCGCGCTGGAGCAAGGCGTCCGACGGGACCCCCCTGGTGCTGACCCACGCGGCCGGGGCCGCCGCCGGCGAGCCCGTCCAGCTCGTGCGGGGGCAGATCGCGATCCAGGTGGTACCCGAGGGCACGGCGATCACGCTCCAGCTGCCGGCGTCGGCTGCGCACCAGGCGCCGACGCCACAGTAGCGCCCTCCCGTCACCGGCGCTCGCGACGGAGCGCCGCCGCGTACACCTCGCGCGTCTCGCGCGCCACGTCCGCCCAGGTGCGCCGGCCCGCGAGCGCCCGCTGGTGCGCCACGCGGCGGAGCTGGTCGTGGATGTGCCCCGACCACGCCGCCCGCAGGGCGGCCGCCAGGCGGCCCGGATCGCGCGGCTCGACGATGATCCCGGCCGGCCCCACCAGCTCTGGCAGCGGACCGACCCGTGACGCGACGACGGGGATCCCGACTCCCATCGCCTCGAGCACGGCAAGCCCCGTCCCTTCGCTGATCGCCGGGAACACCGCCGCCTCCGCGCCCGCCTCGAGCGTCGCCAGGTCGTCCGGGTCGAGGTACGGGACCAGCCGCACGAGATCCTCCACGCCGTACCGCGCCGCGGCGCGTGCCAGTGCGGGCGCGTCACTCGCGTCCGCACCCTGAGCGCCCGCGAGCACCACCACCGGAGGCCAGGGCACCCCCTCCACTTCAGCGTCCGCCTGGGCGACCGCGGCGGCGGCCGGTCCCCGGTGGGCTCCCGTGTCCGGCGCCGTGGCGGAGGCGACGGCGGCGGCTTCGGTGGGCGCGCGCCGCCGCCTCGTCGACAGATCGGGCCGCTCGTCGCGCAGGGCGGCCAGGGCGCGGAACAGCGTCCCGAGATCCTTGCGCGCGTCGTACCGACCGGCGAACACGAGGTATCTCGGCGGCAGGCCGAGGCGGGCGCGCAGGGCGGCCACGCGGTCCCGCTGTCCGGCCGCCGGCGAGAACGCGCCAGCGGCCGCCATGCGGACCACGGCGATCCGCTCCGGCCGGACGTGCACGAGCCGCCGCGCAGCCTCCGCGGTCGCGTCCGAGCAGACGATGAGGCGGGTAGCGTCCCGCAGGATCCGCGCCCGGAGCCGGTGACCGAAGCGCGCCGCCGGGCTGGCCGCGTAGATCGAGGGGAGCTCCCAGGGAGCCAGGTCGAGCAGCGTCGCGACGACCGGCAGGTCCGAGCCGAGCGGTACGGCGCCACCCGCGGTGTGGTAGACGGCGCCCAGCGCACCCTGCCCCTCCACGGCCCGCGCCGCCCCGAGCTCGGCGCCGCGCAGCTGAAACGCGTCGACCGTCAGCCCCGCGGATCGGAGGAAGCGGGCGGTCGGCAGCACCCGCCGGCGCCCCGCGACCGGGAGCCCCAGGCGCTCGAGTTCGCGCGTCGGATCGGGGCGCAGCGCCCGCAGCACGGGCACGAACGACTCACCCGGGAGCGGGTCCTCCGTGAAGGCCGCCATGAGACGCTGAAGGTAACCGGCCGTGATCGGCGTGCGTTCCGGCTCCTGGAGGGGGCGCAGATCGATGACGACCCTCGTCGGCGCGGGCCGTTCAGGCACCCGGGGCTCGAGGCCGGCGAGCTCGCGCATCAACCCTGCCGCTCCGCGGTCTGCGCCGCATCGAGCGGGGCGGCGTCGGGCGTCGGCGCCCGGCGTGGCAAGGGGCGGCGCCCTCGCAGCGACTCCCAGCGGAGCCTCAGCACGACGAGCAGCGCCTCGACCACGATCCGGCGCGACATCTTGCTGACCCCGGCCCGCCGGTCCCGGAACACGATCGGGATCTCGACCACGCGCGCCCCCGCCTGTCGAGCCAGGTAC
>JAJYDP010000707.1 GCA_021777365.1 Chloroflexota bacterium
TGGTGGCGGCCCTCTGCACGGACCCCCCGGCGTCGCTTGCGAGGGACCTGGACTCGCTCGCGGCGCGCGGGCTGCGCGTCCTGGCCGTGGCCAGCGGCGAGGGAGACGAGTTGCATCTGGCCGGTCTCGTGGGCCTGCAGGACCCACCGCGCCCGGAGTCCGCCCGCCTCGTCGCGGATCTGCAGCGACTCGGGCTCCGGGTGATCATGATCACCGGGGACACCCTGCCAACGGCCCGAGCTGTAGCCGGAGCGGTGGGACTGGCCGGCACGGCGTGCGACGCTGCCGAGATCCGGGACCGTGCCCTGTCGCCGGACTGCGCGGTGCTGGCCGACGTGCTGCCCGAGGACAAGTTCAACCTGGTGCGCCGGCTGCAGGAGCAGGGCCACGTGGTGGGCATGACGGGCGACGGGGTCAACGACGCGCCCGCTCTCAAGCAGGCGGAGGTCGGAATCGCGGTGGCGAACGCGACCGATGTGGCCCGCGCGGCAGCCAGCATCGTGCTGACGCAGCCTGGCCTGGGGGACGTGGTGTCCGCGATCGAGCTCAGCCGGCGGATCTACCAGCGCATGCTCACCTACGCGTTGAACTCGAGCATCAAGAAGCTCGAGGTGCCGGTGTTCCTGAGCCTGGTGTTCCTGATAACCGGCCGCATCGCGCTGAGCCCGCTGCTGATGGTGCTGCTGCTCTTCGCCAACGATTTCGCCACGATGGCCATCACCACCGACCGGGCGCCGTCGTCGCAGCGCCCGAACCGCTGGCACGTGCGGCCCCTCCTGCTGGGGGCGCTGGGAGTCGCGCTCCCCTCGCTCGCCCTCACGCTCGCCGTCTTCTGGGCAGGCGGCGCCGTCCTCGGCCTGGGCGCAGACCGGCTCCAGACGCTCGCGTTCGTGACCCTCGCGTTCGGCAGCCAGGCGACCGTCTACCTGGTCCGGGAGCCGCGTCGCGTCTGGAGCTCGCGGCCCGGACCGTGGCTCATGGCGGCCTCTGCCTGGGCCGTCGTGACCGTGGCGGTCCTGGCAAGTGCCGGGTGGCTGATGGCGGCACTCAGCCCCGTGCTGGTGGCCGTGGTGCTGGTGGCGGTGGGGCTCTGGGCGGTGCTGATCGACTGGTTCAAGCTGCGTCTCTTCGGCCGGCTCGGCCTCCACGCGACGTAGGACCGGGCGGGGACCGGCGGCCCGGAGGCGCCCGCCCCTCGCGCGCGGTCAGGACGCCGGCGGCGCGTCGTCGGAGGCGCGGAGCAGCAGCACCGGCACTTTCGAGCGCTGCACCACGCCCTCGGCCACGCTGCCCAGGATGAGGTGGGCCAGGCCGTGGCGCCCGTGGGTGCCCATCACGATGAGGTCTGCGCCCCAGCGATCGGCCTCGGCGAGGATCTCGGCCGCCGGCTCGTCGATGTCGGTCTCCAGCACCGCGGACTCGGCCTCGATCCCCGCGGCGCGCGCCTCTGCGGTCGCGGCATCGATGATGCGGGTGCCGGTTTCACGGAGCGCCGCGTCCAGCGTGTCGTAGTCGATGAACGCCGGCTCGGCCCATGGCGCCAGCGCCACGCCGAGGTCGATGACGTGGGCGATCCGCAGCCCGGCGTGCTGGTCGGCCGCCAGCCGGAGGGCTTCCCGGAAGGCCCGCGTCGATGGTCCGCTGCCATCCACGGCTGCCAGGATTCGCGAGTACATGTGCACCTCCGCCTTGGCCGGAGTCCGCCGGACCCGGGACGGCCGGACCGCGATCCCGAGCCCGAGATTGACCGCAACCGCACCTTGCCGGCCGACCGCGCCCACCTGGCCCCCCATCGTCACCTGCGAGCGTACTGCGCGCGCAGCTGCCGCAGCGTTTCGATGAACTCCTTCTGGTCGGGGAAGCTCAACGCGTCGGTCGGACAGACGCTCGTGCAGGACGAGCAGCCCACCACGCAGTTCAACGGGTTCGCGACGAACGTCTGCTTCTCGCCGGCGACGAAGACGTCGTTGGTGCAGAACTGCAGACATTCGGAATCGTTCAGGCAGGCCTCAGGGTCGATCGTGGGATACCACGGGATGGCCTCCCGCGGAATACCCATGTAGGTCTGGCCACTCATCCCTCCACCGCCTCGAGCGTGGCCTGGACGTCGGCGAACGCCTGGTCGGTGGTCTTGAACTGGATCGACACCGGCCGCCAGGTGTTCTCGTTCATGGGCACGCCGGCCTGCGCGAAGCCATCGCGCAGGAGCTTGGCCTGCTTCTCGATCTTGCAGGCCGGCGTGATGTAGACGGTGCCGTCGTCCTTCAGCAGGTCCCGCATGAGCGCCTCCCCGTTGGCCTCGCAGAGACGGGCATGGATGACCATGTAGTCGTGCGGCAGCTCGAGCCGGATGCGCTCCGCGAGCTCCGGAATGTCGAGATCCTTCATGCTCGGGCACGCGAAACTGCACGTGCACATGAGGATGGCCTTCTTCACGGTGCGCCTCCTGGCTGCCCTGATACCAGCCGATGCCGCCCGGCCATCGGCCTGGCGCCGGCACCGACCGGTACCTCCTGGGCATATATCTCAAACATCAGTGTCACAGCTATCAATGACACACATCAGATGCAAGCGGCCCGTTCTGTCGGGACCTGCGGCCAGGGCAGCTACGCTTCGGGCGGCGCTTGACCCTCCAGTAGCTGGAGGGTTTACGCTGCGCGACATGCACCAGAGCGCCACCATCGGAGATGCTTCGCGGCTCACCGGCGTGCCGGTGCGCACCATCCGGTTCTACGAACAGGCAGGCTTGTTGCCTGCGACTGACCGGACAGACTCCGGTTATCGCCTGTTCGGTCCGACCGAGCTGCGCCGGTTGCGGCTCATCCGTAGGGCACGCATCGCGGGGCTCTCGCTGCCGCAGGTCCGTGAGCTGGCCGACGCGGCCTTCTCGCAATCCTGCGATCGGTTCGAGGAGCGGCTCGGAGCTCTCCTCGAGGCGCGCCTGCGCGAGGTGGACCAGACGATCACCGAGCTGCAGGCGCTGCGCACGGACCTCGCCGCGGTCCGGCAGGACCTGCAGCGTCCGGCGGCGCGAACCGAGCCGTGTCGGCTCGACGACTGCGAACGCTGTCGGTTCATCGACGATTGAGTTGTCTGGGCGTCCCCTGAAAGCGTCCCCAACCAGAAGGAGTCACGTGATGCTCGCTCTCGTGGAGCGTGAATTCGTCTCGATCGGCGCCAGCATCGGCGCCGGCTGCGAGCCCTGCCTGACCTGCCACGTGCAGGCGGCCGCGTCCGCCGGTGCGACCCCGGCGGCCCTGCTGAAGGCA
>JAJYDP010000708.1 GCA_021777365.1 Chloroflexota bacterium
TCAACCCGTTCGTGCGGTACCTCGAGACGGCGCGGGCCGAGCACCCCGAGGAGGTCACCGTCGTCCTCATCCCGGAGTACCTGCCCCGCCACTGGTGGGACCGCATCCTCTACAACCAGAACGCGTCCCGGATCCGCGAGGCGCTGGTCGGACGCCGTGACGTCGTGGTGCTCGACGTGCCCTACCGCCGGGAGGAGCCGGAGGGAGCAAGCGACCGGGCGTAGGCATCGAAGCCCAGGCGCCCTCTCGGCAGCGGTTCGGTCTGGCCCGCAGCGTTGTCTGGGGCGGATCATGTGAACGGCCAGCGCGGGCTTGTTCGCGATGCTGCGCACAGTCCGTGACCACAAGGGGACTTATCGGGGCACGAGGTCCCTCGGGAGCGGCGCGGACGCGAGGCGCTCCATCGCCAGGCGCGAGGCCTCGTCGGCCGGCGTGTACACCCGAAGCTCGCACTCGGGCACCTCGGCGATCCGAAGTGTGGTGTGCTCGAGCCGCAGGAAGCCGATACGCGGGTGCAGGAAGCGTTTGCCCTTCGAGACGGCACCAACGACCTCGTGCCGTTCCCAGATCTCGCGAAACGCCGGCGACGCCTCGCTGAGCCGACCGACCAGCGACGACCAGGCCGGCTCCCCGACGTGCCGACCCATCGCCGCACGGAACCGCGCGACCATCAGCGAAACGTCGGTCTCGTAGTCGATCAGCAACTCGCGCCAGGCGGGATCGGTAAAGACCAGCCAGAGCATGTTGCGGTCGCGCCTGACCAGCTGCTCGAAGCCGCCGACGAGGGCGGCCTCTGCCCGATTCCAGGCGAGGACGTCGTAGTGCGCGTTCAGGACGTAGGCCGGACACGGGTCGAGCGCATCGAGGATCGCCTGAACGGAGGCCGGGATCTCGTGGCCGCCATCGACGTGGCGTGAGTGGGGCGTGCCGGCGAGGGCATGAGATGGTCGCGTTCGTCGGCGTTCAGCCGGAGCGCCGTTGCGACGGCCTCCACGACGTCCGCGCTGGCCCGAATCCCGCGGCCCTGCTCGAGCCAGGTGTACCAGGTGAGGCCGACGCCGGCGAGCTCGGCGACCTCCTCGCGGCGGAGGCCCGGCGTTCGGCGACGCCGTCCGGGCGGCAGGCCGACGTCCTCCGGCGCGAGGCGAGCCCGGCGGGACCGGAGGAAGTCGGCGAGCTCATGCCGGCGAGCGGCGGGACCTTCGAGCTGGCTCGGCCCGGCCGATTCGGCGATGTCGCTCCGGGGCATCCGCTCGGGCGGCGGCGTCCGGTCGGGCGGCGGCGGCATGTCGGTCGGCCGATGTCGGAACGGTGGCCGAACCCGGCTGGCCGGGACGGCCTGATCGATCGCGCTCATGCGACCAGCATGCCTCATTCGTGAGTCTGTTGCCAGGTGGCGTGGATACCAGGATGAGCATGCTTCTGGTACCAGCCCGGTAGAGCGGTGATGCTGCCCCGCATGACCACCGCTCTCACCGCGGAACCCGCGGTTCTCATCCAACCCACCGCCGCCTTGGATCGCTCGCTCACCTGGGCCGGCGTGGCCGTCCTGTTGCTCGGCCTGTCGATGGCCGTCGGCGACTTCTTCATCGTCAACGTGGCCCTGCCGAGCATCGCTCGGACGCTCGATGCGAGCTCCGCCGCCCTGGAGTTGATCGTGGCCGGGTATGGCACCGCCTATGCCGTCTTCCTCGTTCCGGGCGGCCGCCTGGGCGATACCCGTGGCCGGCGCGGCGTGTTCCTGGTCGGGATCGCCAGCTTCACGCTGGCGTCCGCGCTGTGTGGCCTCGCCCCGAACGCGGCCATGCTGGTCGGCGCACGCATCGCCCAGGGAGTCGCGGCGGCGCTCCTCGTGCCGCAGGTCCTGGCCGCGATCCAGGCCGGCCTCAGCGGGCGCGATCGCCAGCGTGCGCTCGCCCTGTACGGTGGGACCCTCGGTGCGGCGGCCGTCACCGGCCAGCTTCTCGGCGGGCTCATCGTCCAGGCTGACCTGGCCAGGCTGGCCTGGCGTCCCGTGTTCCTCGTCAACGTGCCGATCGGGCTGCTGGCGATGGCGCTCACCCTCGGGCTCGTGCCGGACACCCGGGGAACAATCCGGGCGCGTCTCGACATCCGGGGTGGCGTCCTGCTGGCGGTGGCGCTGCTGAGCCTGCTCGTGCCGGCCACGATGGGTCGCGAGCTCGGCTGGCCGGTCTGGGCACTGGCGCTGCCGCCGGTCGTTCCGCTGGCACTCATGGCCCTGATCCGCCACGGGCGCCGGATGGAGGCGGCCGGGGTCGAGCCGCTCCTGCCACCGACGCTCCTGGCACTGTCCGGTCTGCGGGTGGGTCTGGGTGTGGCGGTCGCGCTGTTCCTCGCGCTCGGAGGCTTCTTCCTCACGACCGCGCTCTCGCTCCAGGACGGCCTCCGATTCGGGCCCCTCGAGGCCGGGCTGACGATGCTCCCCTATGCCTCGGCGTTGTTGCTCGTCTCGCTGACCGGACGCTGGCTGGCACGCTCCATCGGGAGCCGGATCGTCGTGCTCGGCGCGGTCTCATTCACGGCGGGCATGGGCCTGCTCGCTCTCGAGGCCGGGCTGTTCTATCGGTTTGAGACGTACTGGACGCTGGCGCCGGCGATGGCGCTCATTGGTGCCGGTCAGGGCCTGATCCTGGCCCCGCTGTTCGGGATCGCGCTGGCGGGTGTGCCGGCGGACCGGGCCGGCGCGGCGAGCGGGCTGCTGTCGACGACGATCCAGGCGTCGCTCGCCGTCGGGGCGGCGGGTCTCGGCCTCGTGTTCTTCAGTCTGCTGGGTTCGGTCGCGGGCCCCGTCGCATTCGGTCGGGCGACGGCGGCGGCCGCCGGCGCGAGTGCGCTGCTCGGTCTCGCGGTCGCCTGGCTGGCCCGGCGGCTTCCCGATACCGGCATCGCCTGAACGCGTCCGTCGGGTGCGGCCGTCGGAGCCGGCGTCGGGTGGGAGCGCCTGCGCTGGCCGGACGGCTCCGGCGCGCACGCTGCGGTCACGAGCCGGGCTGGCCAACGACCCGCGCCCGGATCGTCTGCGCCGGCTGACGCTATCAGGCCTCGGTAACCGCGGGGACGGTCCCCACTGGCACCCGAACCTCGCTCCGCGCCCGCGTGTACCCGAGGACTGGGTCGCCGCCCAGACGAGCGATCGCGTCGAGCGGTACAGTCCGATGCCCGGCCAAGCCGAAGGCCTCGTACATTCGCTCACGCTGCAGGGCTGTCCACGTGTCGCGCTCGGCGAGGGCAGCTGGATTC
>JAJYDP010000031.1 GCA_021777365.1 Chloroflexota bacterium
GAGGACGGCGCGGTCGCCGGAGAGACGCACCAGGAAGGCGAGGGGGATCGCCAGCACCACCACGTTCAGGATCATGGCGTCGATGACGACCGTCACCAGGTCGCGGGCGACCAGGGCCACGATGGCCGCGGGAACCACCTCGACGAGGTAGAGCAGGTAGAAGAGGGGGGCCTGGCGGACCGGGAGGTTCAGGCTGTGGGGCCAGCGGAAGAGCTCGGCCCAGGCCCACGCAGAGGAGAGCGAGATGACCACGGCCGCGAGGAGCCCGGCCCCCACCATGCCCACCGCGATGAGGAGCGCGGGCACCCCCGTGGCCAGCCGCTCCAGGCCGGCCGGCAGCGCGCCCGCCAGGGACCCGGCCGGGCCACCGGCGCCGGTCATGGCCGCCGCCGCGGCCACCACCACGGCGGCCATCAGCAGCTCGCTGGTCACCGCCCCCACCAGGGTCTCGGTCCGCGCCGCCCGCAGGTCCTGCGCGCGCAGCCCCTTGTCCACCGTGGCGGCCTGCTGGTAGAAGAGCATCCAGGGCATGATCACGGCACCCACCGTGGCCACCACCAGGTCCAGGTACCGCTGATCGCCGATCGGCTGGGCGGGGGAGAGTCCCGCCAGCACCGCCGCCGGGTCCGGGTGGACGGTGAACGCCAGCACCACGAAGGTGAAGAGGGCGATCGAGAGGGCGAGCGCCAGGCGCTCGAAGCGCCGGTAGCTGCCGGTGAGCACCATCGCCGAGTGGAACAGGAGTGCACCGGCGACCGCCAGCGGGGCCGGGATCCCCACGATCGAGGCGCCCAGCACGATGCCCGCGAACTCCGCCACGTAGGCCAGCAGGTCGATCCCCGCCATCGAGATCACCGCCACCGCCGCCCACCCGAACCCGTAGCGCTCCCGCAGCAGCTCGGCGTGGCCGCGCCCGGTCACCGCCCCGAGGCGCGCGGTCATCTCCTGCACCAGGTAGAGGATCGGGATCAGGAGGATCAGCGGCAGCAGCAGGGCGGTGCCGAACTCCGTGCCGGCCTTGGCCGCGGTGAGGACACTCGGGGCGTCGACGTCGGCCAGCATCACCACCCAGGCCGGTCCCAGGACCCTGGCCAGGCTCGCCAGGTCGAGCCGGCGGACACCGACCGCGCCCCAGCGCGCTGCGGAGCGTGCCAGCGAGGCGCCGGTCACAGGTCGATCACGAGTGACTGCTGCACCGGCGCAGTGAACCGCAGCGACGGCCGCTGGCGGGAGGGCCGATGGTCCCGTCCGGGCCGGGAAATCCGACCCGATAGATCAGGATTGACGGGTTCGGACGCCAGCCGTGCGTCCGCCGGCCGTGCCCGGGGAGCGGCGGATCAGCGGCGGTCGCGCCGGAGTACCTCCACCGGCTCGGGTCGGCCGTGGAAGTACCCCTGGCCGAAGTCGACACCGAGGCTGGCGAGGCTCCTCGCCTCGGCCTCGGTCTCCACGCCCTCGCCGATCAGGCGGCACCCGGCGGTCCGCGCGAACTGGCGCATGGCCGTCACCATCGCCTGCCGCCCGAGATCGGCATTGACCCCGCGCACCAGGCCCAGGTCGAGCTTCACGAAGTCCGGCCGCAGCTCCACGATGTGCGCGAAGTTCGCGATGCCGGCGCCCGCGTCGTCGACCGCGGTCCGGACCGAGCTGCCGAGCCGCGCCAGCGCGTCGCGGAGGGCGTGGTAGTCGGCGACCGTGTCGTGCTCGGTGATCTCGAGGATCACCGGCCGGTCCGCCGTCTCCAGCACCGCGCGCACCCGGTCGGGGTCGGCGAGCAGGCGCGGGGATGCGTTCAGGTCGAGCCACCGGCCGGCCGGCAGCCCGCGCGCCACCTCGATCGCGGTCTGCAGCGTCACGAGCTCGAGGTCCGGTCCGAGGTCCACGGACCAGGCGTCGGCGAAGCGGTGATCCGGGCGCGTTCCGTCGGAGAAGCGCGTCAGCGCCTCGTAGCCCACCACCGACCCGTCCGCGAGGTCGACGATGGGCTGGAAGACCGGGTGGAACGCCCGCTCGGCGATGATCCCGGCGATCTGCGCGTGGAGCCGCGAGCGACGATGGTCGCCCTCCAGGTCGCGTGCGAGGAGCGCGCTGGCGGTGGCGGCGAACTCACCGACCGCCGGAAGCTGGCCGACCAGGTGCCGCGCGTACGCCTCGTCCCGGGTCCCGGCGGCGACCAGGCCCAGGAGGCCCTCCCCGTTGCGGATCGGCGCGTACGCGTTGGCCCGCACGCCGAGCGACGCCATCGCCGCGCCGTAGGCGCCGTCCGCGGCGCGGGGACGGAACGCCTCGGCCCACGGCCCCAGCGCGGCCCGCTCGTGCAGGTAGGCGGCCCGGCTCGGCGGCAGCTCCTGGCCCGCGGCCAGCGGGAAGCCCGTCGGCGCGACCACGCCGAGGGCCAGGGCATGCGTCGGGTCCTGGAAGCTGATGATCGCGGCGACGTCCACCCCGGGCAGGCCCGAGAGCTCGCCGCAGATGTCCGCGGCGGTCTCCGCCGCGCTCGGCTTCGGCTGCAGCCTGGCCAGGGCGGCGGCCACCTGGGCGCGCTCCCGGAACTCGCTGGCGAGGCTGGACCGCGCGGCCTGGAGGGCGGTGACGTCCCGCTGCACGCCGATGTAGCCGCCCACCGCGCCCTGCGCGTCCCGGATCGGCGAGATCGTCGCCTCGACCTGGTAGAGACTGCCGTCCGCCCGCCGGTTGATGAACCTCCCGCTCCACGCCCGGCCGCGCGTCAGGTACCCCCACAGCGACTGGTAGAAGGCGTCCGACTGCCGCCCGCTCTTCAGGATCCGCGGGTTCTGCCCGGTCACCGCCTCCCGTCGGTAGCCGGACATCTGCTCGAAGGCCGGGTTGACGTACTCGATGGTGCCCGCCAGGTCGGTGATGACCACCGCATCCGACGTCTGCTGGACCGCGGTGGCGAGCCTGCTCCGCTCCGTTTCCGCGGCCACCCGCTCGGTGACGTCCTCGATCGTGCCGATCATCCGGATCGGGGCGCCGTCGGCGTCCCGCAGGACTTCGCAGCTCTCGTGCACCGTCCGCACGTCGCCGTCCGGTCGCACGATCCGGAAGCCGAGCTCGGGTGGGCCGTCGCCCCGCAGCGCGGCCCGCTCGGCCGCCTGCATGCGGTCCCGGTCGTCCGGGTGCACGTAGGCCAGGAAGGCCGACGCGGCGGCGGGGATCGCGCCCGGCTCCACGCCCAGGATCCGGTGCAGCTCCACCGACCGCTGCACGGCATCCGTCGCGAGATCCCACTCCCAGCTGCCGATGTGGGCGATCCGCTGCGCCTCGGCGAGGTTGCGCTCGCTGAGCTGCAGGCGTCGATGGAGCTCGCGGAGCTCGGTGACGTCGGTGAAGAAGGCGACGTTGCAGAGCAGGCCGTCCACCAGCGTGCTGGAGGATCGGATGTCCGCGAGGATCACGGTCCCGTCCTTGCGCCGGCAGGGGATCGCGTGCGCCTCGGCGATCTGCTCGTTGCCGACCGACGCGAACCGCTCGAGGATCTGCGGCAGCGCCTCCCGGGGATGGAGGTCCTCGAGCCGCATCCCCAGCAGCTCGTCGCGGGTGTAGCCCAGCAGGGCGCACGCGGCCCGGTTGACCCACCGGTACCGGTGCGTCGCGTGCTCGGCGATCAGGATCGCCTCGGCGGTTCCCTCGAAGATCGCCGCGTACCGGGCCTCGGACGCCGCCAGCGCCGCCTGGGCCGCGAGCTGCTCGGTGATGTCCGCGATGGTGCCGACCGTGCGGATCGGCCGTCCCGAGCCGCCGATGACGAGCGATCCGCGCCCGTGCACCCAGCGCTCCGCCCCGTCGGACCGGCGCAGGATGCGGTACCGGCGGTCGAACGCCCGGCCCCGCCCCACGACCTCCTCGGTGAAGTGCGCGTGCGTCGCCTCGCGGTCGTCCGGGTGGATGAGGGAGACCCAGCCGTCGATCGTGCGGTCGAACGCGGCGTCGATCCCGAGGATCGCGTCGAGCCCCCGGGAGCTCACCCAGCGCCCGGTGACCAGGTCGGTGGTGTAGGACCCGATCTGCGCGACCGCCTCGATCTCGTCGAGGCCGATGGCCGCCGGCCCGATCACCGGCGGCGTGCTGTCGGATGCTGGAGCCGCCCGGGACCGGTCGGCTCGCGTGTCTCCCATCACGAGGTTCCCTGCTCACCCCGTCGTACGGTCCGCGAGCTGCCTGCGGGACGCTGGTCGCCAGGGCAGTGCCCTCTCCGGCACCGTCGCAAGCGTCCACCGGGAGGGCCGGCGGCGGCCATCCTACGATCGGCCAGCGGCTGGTCGACGAAGGTCCCACCGGCGCGCGGCCCTCGACGGCGTCAGCGCGAGACCGTCAGCGGTCGATGCGTGGGGCCCGCCGTCTCCACGAGCTCGGCGGCGGCCTGGGCCAGCGTCGCGCCGATCGACAGGTATCGCTCGACGCCGGAGGCACGGACCACCAGCCGGTCGTCCGTGGCGGTCACGGACTGCAGCGCATGCCTCGGCACGGCGAGTCGGTCCACCATGGCCAGGACGTCGGGCCCGGCAAGATCCGGCGCTTCCGTGGCGTCCGGACCGATCATGATCAGCAGCTCGGTCGCGCTGAGCACCACCAGCGCGCCGCGGACGACCCCGTCCCCGACCACGTCCGGCGCGAGTCCGAAGAGTGCCGCGATGCCACCGGGCCCGGCGTCCCCGGCCAGCAGTTCGATCAGCTGCCGCCACGCACCGGGGATCCGGTCCGCCCCGACTGCGCAGCACCTGACCGCGGGCACGTCGCCCTGGGCATCGCCGGCCGCCCGGCGCCGGAGCCAGCGGAGCGCCCCCGCCAGCACGCCCCCCGTCTCGGTGGAGTAGCGCACCGACAGCCGCACGTCGGCTGCCCGGACCGAGAGGCGCCGGCACCGCAGCACGGCCAGCTCCTCGATGGCCCCGATCCGTGCCACCGGGACGATCGCCGCCGGCTCGCGCCGACCGCGGTCCACCCACAGGCCGGTCGCCCGATCACCGAACCCGAGCACCTGGACGGGCGTGGAGACGAAGCGTCGGCACGAGCGGTCGACCGGACGGGCGGACGGCGCCAGCAGGAAGGTGCGCTCCAGCGGAAGCGGCCCGCAGGCGTACCGGAGGAGGCGCAGAACGCCCGGCGGCAGGTCGGCCTCGGACGCCGCCCGCGAGAGGCGCGGCCCTCGCCCCTCGGGATCCAGTCGCGCCGCCACGGACGACGGCACGGGGATCTCCCAGTCCTCGGCGGGATCCACGACCTCGCGCCGCATGCGGGTCACGGTCGGGGGAACGAGCGCGCCGGGCGAGCCGATCATGGCTGACCCCCCTCCGGCGTCCCGGGACAGCCGACCGCGGGCGCCGTTGCCGACGGCCAGTGCGGATCGCGAGAGGCGCGAGCCCCAGCCATCGGCGGTAGCTTCTCACCCCGACGGCCCGGCGACGCGGGTCATGCGAGAGGGAAGCCGGAGGGCCGAACGGCCGGTGTCCCGACCCGTCCGTGGTCGGGAACGCGGGGACCTCCGTCGGGCGCGTCCGAATGGCACTGGCCCGCGTCGCCGGCACGGCTCACCATCCCAGCGTTGCCGCCCGCCTTGCCCATGGCCAGGGCGGCGCAGTGGATGGCCCTGACGATGCACCGGACTCCAGGCCTGCCGCGGCGTGCGCTTGCGCTCGGCGGGGCGCTCCTCCTCGCGCTGACGTTGGCGTCGGCTGCCCTCGGCCAGTCCGCGCCCAGGCTGCAGGGCCAGGTGACGGACCAGACGGGGTCCCTCGGCGGTGGCGCCGCCAGCGTGCAGTCCGCCCTCGATGCGCTGCTCAACGCCCAGGGCGTCCAGCTGTACGTCGCCTTCGTCTCCACCAGCGGTGGCGTCACCGCGCAGGAGCTGGCCCAGGAGACATACACGCAGAACGGGCTCGGCGGCAACGACATGGTGCTGCTGGTGGCGGTCTCCGATCGCCGGTACGGCTACTACCAGGACGGGGCGCTCGGCTCGCTGACCGCGACCGACGTGAACGCGCTGCTCAGCTCAACGCTCGAGCCGCGGTTCCGGGCCGGCGACTATGCCGGGGGAATCGTCGCGTTCGCGAACGGCCTCGGCCGGGCGATGGCGGGCGGCGCCGTGCCGGGAGCGGCCGGCCAGGGGGGCGCGGCGCCCGGCGGACCGTCCACCGGGGGCGCCTCGTCCGGGGGCACCTCGTCGGGCCCGGGCAGCGGACTCCTGGTGATCCTGGTCGGCCTCGTCATCGTCGTGCTCGGCGTGGCCCTGGTCGGCGGCTGGGTCCGCCGCTGGCGGACCGCCCACCTGGCGGCCGAGGAGCGCGACCGCCGGACCGGACAGCTGGCCCGGCAGGCGAACCAGCTCCTGATTCAGGCCGACGACTCGGTGCGCGACGCCGTGCAGGATCTGGGGTTCGCGGAGGCCGAGTTCAGCGCGGAGGACGTGGAGCCGTTCAGGGCCGCGCTCTCGGCGGCCCGCGACGAGCTGAAGGCCGCGTTCGCGGTCCGCCAGCAGCTCGACGACGCGATCCCGGAGGATCCGCCCACGCGGGAGAAGATGCTGAACGAGATCGTCGCCCGGGCGGGACGGGTGGGCGAGATCATCGGCGCACAGCGACAGCGGTTCGGAGAGCTGCGCGACCTTGAGCATCGTGCCCCGGAGATCCTGGCGGGACTGCCCGGGCAGGCGGCGGCGCTCGCGGCCCGGCTGCCATCCGCCGAAGCCGCCGAGGCGGGCCTCGCCGCGTACGCGGACGCGTGCCGCGGGCCCGTCAGCGGGAACCTGGCGGAGGCGCGCAAGCGGATCGACTTCGCCACCGCAGCCGCCTCGCGCGGCCAGGCGGCGCTGGCGGCCACGCCCCCCGACCCGCACGCGGCCCGGGACGCCGCCCGGGCCGGGCAGGCCGCGCTGGCGCAGGCAGGGTCCCTGCTCGACGCGATCGATCATCTCGTGGCCTCGGTGGAGGAGGCGAGGGGACGGGTCCAGCCGGAGATCGCGGAAGCCGAGGCGGACATCGCGGCCGCCCGCGCCGCCCTGCAGCGCGGGGTCGGAGACCCATCGCTCGGCACCGCGCTCTCGGAGGCCGAGGCCCGCCTCGCGGCCGCCAGGGGCGTCCTGGCCGCGGCGCGACCAGACCCGCTCGCTGCGCTGAAGGGCGCCCAGGAGGCGCACGCGGCCGCCGACCGCGTCCTCGCGTCCGAGCGGGCGGCCGAGGAGCAGCTCGCGCGGCAGCGGGCCGCGCTGCAGACGGCGCTCGCATCCGCGCAGGCGAGCGTGACCCATGCCGCCGACTACATCGGCGACCGGCGCAACGGCGTGGGGCGGGAGGCACGTACCCGGCTCGCGGAGGCGCAGCGCCACATGGAACAGGCCCAGTCGGCGGCCGGAACGGATCCGGCGATCGCGCTCACCGAGGCCCAGCAGGCCCAGCGCCTGGCCGACGATGCGTACCGGATCGCGTCCTCCGACTTCGATGCGTGGAACGGGCGCGGCGGTCCGCGTGCGCCCCGGGCGGTGGATCCCACCGGCGCGATCATCGGCGGGATCATCCTCGGGAGCCTCCTCGGTGGGGGACGGCACGGCGGGGGATGGGGCGGCACGCCCTGGGGCGGCGGCGGGTTCGGCGGTTTCGGACACGGGGGAGGCTTCGGCGGCGGCGGCGGATTCGGCGGCGGCGGCGGATTCGGCGGGGGAGGCGGATTCGGCGGCGGCGGAAGCTGGTGATGATCGGGCGGGTGCGCGGGGCGCGCCGTGACGTTCAGGAGCCGAGAGGGCAGGGAAGGAGCACCACGAGATGGCACAGACGTCGATCCTCGGCAGGATCGGGCAGCTGGTCCGCGCCAACGTCAACGCGCTGATCGACGGCGCGGAGGACCCGGAGAAGATGCTCGACCAGCTGATCCGGGACTTCACCAGCAACATGGCCGAGGCGGAGGACGCGGTCGCACAGACCGTGGGGAACCTCCGGATGGTGGAGGACGACGCGGCCGAGGCCCGCGCCGCCGCCGCCGAGTGGGGCGGCAAGGCCGCCGCGGCCTCCCGCAAGGCGGACGAGCTCCGGGGTGAGGGCAACGCCACCGAGGCGGACCGCTTCGACGAGCTCGCCAAGGTCGCGCTCCGCCGGCAGCTCAGCTACGAGGAGCAGGTCAAGACCTTCGAGACGCAGATCGCGCAGCAGACGGAGCTGGTCGACAAGCTCAAGGACGGGCTCAACAAGCTGCGGGCCAAGCGCGAGGAGCTGGTGCAGAAGCGCGACGAGCTGGTCAGCCGGGCCAAGATGGCCCAGGCACAGCTGCAGGTCCAGCAGACCCTGCGCGACGCGTCGGTGATGGATCCCACCAGCGAGCTCAACCGGTTCGAGGAGCGGATCCGCCGGCAGGAGGCGGTGGCCAGGGGCCGCGCGGAGGTGGCCGCCTCGTCACTGGACGAGCAGTTCGCGGCGCTGGACAGCGACTCGGACGAGCTCGAGGTGGAGGCCCGCCTCAAGGCGCTGAAGGGCAGCTGACGCGCGGTCCGGCTCCGTCCCCGGCGGGCCCGTCGGGCTTGGCAGCCGCGCCCCCGAACCGTGCGCGGTTGCCGGGAACGATCGGGCGCTCCCGGCCCATCGCCGCCGTCCGGCGGACGCGCCGCAGCGGCGTCACCCCTTCACGATGACCGTCCCGGCCATGAAGGGGTGGATGGAGCAGTGGTACGCGTAGGTGCCCGCGGTCCTGAACGTGAACGAGAACGAGGCACCCGGCGCGATGGACCCGCTGTCGAAGGCACCGTTGTTGGCCGTCACCGTGTGGTCGACCTGGCCGGTGTTCTTCCACGTCACCCGGGTACCGGCGCTGACCGTGAGCGTCGCCGGCTGAAAGCCGAAGTCCACGATGGTCACGGTCGCCGCCTTCGGGGCCGGTGTCGGCGTCGCGGGCGGCCGGGTGGCGGGCGGGTGTGTCGCCGGAGCGGGGGTGGCAGGCGGCCGCGTGGCCGGGACGGGCGTGGGGGTCGGCGTGGCGGGGGTCGTCACGGCAGAGGCTGCCGGCGCGGGCGACGCGGGGGCCGCGCTTGCAGCGGCGGCACTCGCCGGCGTCCCGTACGCCGAGGCACCCCCCGCTCCGTTGCCGGGTGCGATCGAGGTGGCCGCCGAGGATCCGGCCGCGGGCGGCGATGCGGCAGGCGTGGCCGCGGGCGTTGCCGCGGCACCGGAGCAGGCCGCGACGACGAGCGCCAGCGCCGGGATCAGCCGATGGTACCGATGGGCCGGCCGGGACGAGGCCATGGCATCGCTCCTGCTGCGCAGTTCCTGCCGGGGAGTACGCCGCGCCGCGACGGGCGGTTTCGGCCCGTCCGGGTTCTCGACCTCGGCGCTGTCGGTGCCGCGATCAGCCGGGGTGTGGCGTCAGCTGGCCGGTGGCGTCGCGGCGGCGATGTCGGGCGACTGCCAGATGTTCGCCTTGGCCTTCTGCTGGCTGTACCAGTTGGTGAAGGCGGCGCCCTGCAGCGTGGTCAGCTGCGACGAGTCGATCGCCCGCTTCTCCTTCTGGGTGATCTCGTACAGGAAGATCCCGCCGGTCGTCTCGTGCGGCGCGCTGACCTGGCCCACCTTCAGGCCGAAGAGGATGTTCTCGATCGACGGGTCGAGCTGCAGCGGGGCGACCCACCCCATGTCGCCGCCGGCGACGGCATCGGTCGCGTCCGAGTTGGCCTTGGCGATCGCGGAGAAGCTGGCGCCCGGGGCGGCCAGCTCCTTCTGGATCTGGGCCACGCGCTGGGACGGCCCGGGGCGGCTCGCCACGAAGAGGATCACGTGGTAGCCGTACTGTGTCTTGACCGGCCCGATGATCTCGTCCGGCGTGTGAGTCCCGGTGAACAGGGGGGCCGAGAACTGGGGCACCATCGCCCCCTGTGTGAACCACCCCAGGTCGCCGCCGTTGGCGCCGGACGTGGTGTCGTTGCTCTCGGTCTTCGCCATCTGGGCAAACGCCGCTGCGCGCTTCGCCGGGTCGGTGATCGCCCGCAGCGTGTCGGCCGCGGCCTGCGCCTTCTTCTCGGCCGCCGCCCACGACGGGTCGCTGGCCGGGATGGACGACGCGTTGTTGGGATCGCCCTTGGGGCTGAACAGGATGTGCGAGGCCTTCACCTCGGGACCCGTGACGGGGTTGCCCTGGGAGTCGACGGTGGCCACCTCGATCTCCCACGCGTGCACCTGCTCGGGGTCGCCGGTCGTCGCCTGCTTGGTGATGGCCGTCTGCAGCTTGTTGAAGAGCAGGTCGTAGCGGACCGCCAGCCGGTAGGCGGAGATGCTGACGCCCGCCTGCTCGATCGTCTTCTGGTAGTTCGGATTGGTCTGGGCGGGCACGATGTCGGTGACCTTGCCGATCCGGTACGTGCCGTCGGAGCCCAGCATCACGCCGGTCATGCCGTTGAGCGGCAGCTTGAAGAGGGCGTTCACCCAGGCCTGGTCCACGGTGTCGGAGGCGGTGATGTACCCGTAGTCACCGCCGTTGGTCGCGCTCGGGTCGGTGCTGTACTCCTTCGCCACCGTGGCGAACGGGGTGCCGGCGTTCAGGGCCGCCAGTGCCGCGTCCGCGTTCGCCTTGGCCTCCGCCTTCTGTGCGGCCGTGGGGCCGGACGGCGAGGGGGAGGGTGATGCGCTCGGCTGTGCCGAGGCGCCGGCAGATGCCGCTGGAGCGGTCGACGCCGACGGGGCGGTCGACGCCGCGGCGGAAGGAGCCGCCGACGGGGCGGCGGACGTCGCGGGCGCTGCGGAGGCCGATGTTGACGGCGCCGCCAGGGCCGCGGGCGTGGCGCCCGGCTGCACGAAGATGGCGAGCACCTTGCGCTGCTCCGGGGTCGTGGCCTCCTGCTTCAGTTCGTTGTCGACCTCGGCGTCGGTGACGGTGATCCCCATCTTCTGTGCGAGCTGCGTCTGCAGTACCCCGTCGATGAGCTCGCTCGCCGCGTTCTGCGGGAGGGCCGCCTCCTGCTGCTGGAGCGCCTGCTGCTCCTGGGCGGCGGTGGTCTGGTCGACGGCCCCCGACGTGACCGCGGCCTGGAGGTTGGCCAGCGTGGCGTTGATGCGGTACTGGTCTACGGCCTGGCGCTGGGCCCATTCGTCCTTGCTGATCGAGACGCCGTTCACGGTGGCGATCGCGGCCAGGTGGTCGTTGTAGTAGATGGCGGCCACGCCGCCCGCCAGGATGACGACGGCGACCACGATGACGGCGATGAACCCGAAGGTCACGAGCACCTGCTGGCGCTGTTCGTCCGAGGCGGACGTGCGGCGCTTGCGGGCGGGGGTGGCACGAGGCGTGCGGAAGGTCATGGCGTGTTCAGGATTCCTGTGGTGCGTTGGAGCCGGCGAGGGCACAGGTCTGCAAGAGTAGCGCCTCCGGACGGACGGGGTGTTGCAGTTCGGCGTTCGCCGACCGACCGGCGCTCGCCGGCGGCCGGAACGCGGCTCGCATCAGGGCCGCTGGCTGCCTCCGTTGCCGCGTTCCCGGAGGAAGCGCTCGATGTCGGCGATGAGGTCGTCGCCGGTCGGCGCCCGCTCCTCGTCGGCCCGCTCCTCCAGCCTGGCGACGTGCGCCCGCATCGTCTCGTCTGCCGCCGTCGCGAGGTCGAGGCGGGCGCGGATCTGGCGCGCCTCCTCGGGCAGGTCCCCCACAGGGATCCCGGCCCCCAGGTGCTGGCCGAGCACCCGCAGCAGCTCGATGGTGGCGGCCGGCGCGGGCCCGGTGACATAGTGGGGGACCTGGGCGAAGTAGCCGACGGCCGGGAAACCCGCGTTGGTGAGCGCCAGGTCCAGCACGGACAGTGCGGCCGCCGGCACGCGCAGCGTGCCCTCGGGCCCCGGCTCCACGCCGCCGCGCAGCAGTTCCGGCCGCGACGCGGTGCCCATCACCTGGACAGGTCGCGTGTGGGGGACCGCCCCCGGGATCGAGCCCAGGCTGATCACCTCGGCCACGTCGAGCTGGCGCGCCAGCTCGACCACCGCGTCGCAGAACTCGTGCCAGCGGTAGTCCGGCTCCGGGCCGGTCAGCACCAGCACGTCGTGTTCGCCGGCGCGGGCGTGGCGGACCGCCAGCTCGGGCCAGGTGAGCTGGCTCGGCCGGCCGTCCTCGATCT
Source organism: Chloroflexota bacterium (assembly GCA_021777365.1). The sequence goes on from JAJYDP010000031.1 coordinate 12,095, forward strand.
CGAGCGTGGGGCGGCGCGCGCGGTAGTCGAAGAGCGCGTCCGCGTCGAACGTGGCCACCACGGGGCCTCCCGCAGCGAGCCGCTCGGCCGCGGTGGTGGCGGCGGTGCCCGCATCGACCCAGCCGTCGAACGCCACGACCAGCGACGGCGAGTGCAGCTCGGGGACGTGCTCGAGACGGTAGAGCGCCACGCGCGAAGGATAGGGCACGCGGCCGCGGTGTCGCCGGCCGGTACCATCGCCGATCGGTGACGTACCAATGGTCGGGACCCTGCCCGCAACGCAATCGTCGCACCATCGTTCCGACAGGCAGCGGCCCGGGACAGGCAGGCCGCGCGATCGCGAGGAGCAGCATGTTCGGAACCATCGCACGCTACGTGAGCCTCAAGCTCGCCGCGGCCGTCATCGTCGCGGCGGCGCTTCCGGTGGGGATGGTCGCGGCGGCCGCCGTGGTGAGCCACTCCGCCACCCCGGGACACTCCGCGTTCACCACGCCGAACCAGCAGGCCAACGTCAGCCCGACGGCGACGCCTGAGGCGACGGCCACCCCCGAGCCGACCGACACGCCGGAGGCGACGGGGACCCCCGAGCCGACCGACACGCCCGATGCGAACGCGGCCGCCCAGGATTCCGCCACCGCGCGGCCGACCGACAACCACGGTTATGCGGTGTCGCAGGTCGCGCAGGATCCCACGCAGGTCGGCGGGCCCAACGACAACCACGGCGGAGCGGTGAGCGAGGTCGCCCGCGGGGACCATGGGCCCTGCGGCACGAACCCGCCCGGCAAGTCGGCCGCGCACTGCCCGTTCCCGACGCCCACGCCGGCGGCCGTGACCGCGACCCCGACGCCGACGCCCACGCCGACCGCGTCGCCCGCGTCCTGACCGTGCGCCGCCGGCGCTCGTGACCACGGGCCCGCGGCACGCCTGATCCAGCGCCCGGGGCTGCGCCGATCGTGCGGCGACGCCCCGGGCGTCTTCGTGCCCGTCGCCGTCCGGGCGAAACCCATCCCCGGGCGTGTGCCCGGGCATGGGTTCGGGCCCGCGCCCGGTCCCGCGCGCCGCCGGGTCCGCTCGATGGGGCTGCTCGGCGAGGATCGGCGGGCGGATCGGCTCTCGCGAAGCGCGGGGATCGCGCGGACCATGGCCACTGGCAGCGCGCCAGCCCAGCACGTCCGCCCAGCACGTCCGCCGCTGCCGCCCGGGGAGAGGGGGTCATGGCGCTCGTCGTCGACGGCCTGCGCAAGCGCTTCGGCGAGGTCCAGGCGCTCGACGGGATCGGGTTCCGGGTCGAGCCGGGCCAGGTCTTCGGCTTCCTCGGCCCCAACGGCGCCGGGAAGACGACCACCATGCGGATCGTGCTGGACATCCTCCGCGCCGACGAAGGGTCGGTCACCTGGGCGGATCGTCCGGCGAGCGAGGCAGCGCGCCGCACATGGGGGTACCTGCCGGAGGACCGCGGTCTCTACCCCCGCATGAAGGTGCTGGACCAGCTCGTCTTCTATGGCTCCCTCTACGGCCTGCCCCGGCGGGAGGCCGCGGCGCGGGCGCGCCACTGGCTGGCCCGGTTCCGCATCCCGGAGTACGAGGACCGCCGCGCGGAGCAGCTCTCCAAGGGGAACCAGCAGAAAGTGCAGTTCATCGCCGCGATCCTGCACGACCCGGACGTGCTCCTCATGGACGAGCCCTTCTCCGGGCTGGACCCCATCAACGTCGCGCTCCTGAAGGACGCCGTGCTGGAGATGCGCGACCGCGGCCGGGCGCTCGTCTTCAGCACGCACCAGATGGAGCAGGTGGAGGAGCTCTGCGGCGCCGTCGCCATCATCGACCGCGGCCACCTGCTGGTGAGCGGCGAGACCCGGGAGGTGCGGCGCCGCGCCGGGCGCCGGGTGGTGCGGCTGGGCGTCGCCGGCGACCCGGACCTCGGCTGGCTCGACACGCTGCCGGGCGTGCGCGTCACCCGCTCCGGCCTGGACTACCACGAGCTGGACGTGCGGGACGGCGGTGACCCCGAGACGATCCTGCAGGCCGCCCTGGCGAGGGGCGAGTACGTCACCCGGTTCGAGATCGCGGACCCCTCGATCGAGGACATCTTCATCGAGCAGGTCGGCGTCTCCGGTGCCGAGGAGCGACGCCTTGCCGCGGTCCCGGCGGGGGCGCGGCGATGACGGGGAGGGCGCCGATGAGCCGGCGCTGGTCCGTGGGCCTCGGCAACATCGTCGCGGTGGCGCGGCGCGAGTTCGTCACGCGCGCCACCACCCGCAGCTTCGTGATCTCCACCGCGCTGCTCGTGGTGGCGGCCGCGATCCTCGGGCTGGCCCCTGTCGTGATCGGGTACATCGACCGGAACACGTCGCAGTCGATCGAGGTCCACGTCGGCGCCGCGGACCTGCACGGCGACCCGGTCTCGACGCTCGACGCCCTGCTCAACGCGCCGGCGCTCCAGGGCGGCGCCGGTGCCACGGACGGCAGCGGAGCCGGCACCACGCCGGGCGGACCCGCCACCAGGGACTACCGGGTATCGCTTGCGCCCGACCTGGATGCGGCGCGCCGGCAGGTGGAGGACGGCAAGCTCGATGTCCTGGTCGACATCGAACGGGACGCGTCGGGCGACGCGGTCTTCACCATCTATGTGAACGACCCGGCGATGAGCAGGACCCCGGACCTGGTGCGACAGGCGGCGGCCTCCATCGCCATCGCCGACCGCCTTGGGCGGGCCGGCCTCTCGGGGGCGCAGCAGGCGGCCCTCTTCGCGCCGCCGCAGGTCACCGTCCGCTCGCCCGACACGTCTCAGCCGGCGTCCACTGCCCAGGGGGTGACCGGCGAGATCGCCGGCTTCGCGGTCACCTTCGGCCTGGTCCTCTTCCTCTTCATGGCCGTGATCCTCTACGGCACCTGGGTCGCGATGAGCGTCGTCGAGGAGAAGAGCAACCGGGTGATGGAGGTGATCCTGGCCGCCGCCACGCCGTTCCAGCTCCTCTCCGGCAAGGTCCTCGGCGTGGGTGCCACGGCGCTGGTGCAGTACGTGATCGTGCTGGGTGCGGCGCTCCTGGCCCTGGTGGTCCAGGGCCAGGTCGGGATGCTGGTGCTCGGCGAGACGGGCGGCCTCTCCATCCCCCAGGGGCTCACGCCGGGGCTCCTCGTCGTCTTCTCCGTCTACTTCGTCCTGGGCTTCCTGCTCTACGCGGTCCTCTTCGCGGCCGCGGGCTCACTGGTGAGCCGGCAGGAGGACGTGAGCCAGGTGGTGACGCCCATGACCCTGGTTTCCACGGCCGGCTACCTGGTCGGCGTGTACGGCTCGATCGGGATCCTGGACCCGAAGGCGCCCTGGCTGGTGGTCCTCTCCTGGGTGCCGTTCCTCTCGCCCTACATGATGCTGGCCCGGGTGAACGACGGGAGCGCGGCGCCGGTCGAGGTGGTCGGGACCATCCTGCTGCTCGCGCTCACGATCGTCGGGGCGGTCTGGGTGGCGGCCCGGATCTACAGCGCGGGCGTGCTCATGTACGGGCAGCGCCCGGGCGTCCGACGGATGTGGCGGGCCATCCGGGAGGCGCGCTGAGATCGGGCGGCGCCGGCGGCGCCGCCCGATCCCGTCCGCGCATGCGTGGATCCGCGGCGCCGCCCGGCGATCAGCTGCAGCCGCTGGTGCTGCCGCAGTTGAGGCACTTGTAGCAGCTGCCGTTGCGCACCATGATCGAGCCGCAGTCGGCGCAGCTCGGCGCGTCCGCCTGGGCCTGGAAGGCGACCCGCTGACCGCGCCCGAGCTGGAGCCCGAGCGACCTGGTGCCGTTCGTCCGCCCCGTGGCGTGCCCGTTCGCATCCGCCCGCGCCGTCTCGCCCGGGGTCTCGCCGCTCTCCGCCGCGGGGGGCTGCGCGGCAGGGGTCCCCGTCCCCGGGGTCGCGGCCGTCGAGGAAGCCGCCGGCGTGGGCGCGGCCCCGGCGGTCGTCGGCTGCGGGGCCTTGACGGTCTCCCGGGTGCCGGTTCCCGGCTCCGCCGGCACGG
>JAJYDP010000032.1:0-7295 GCA_021777365.1 Chloroflexota bacterium
GCGGCGCCCGCCTACAAGGACGTCGCGACCGTGGTCGAGGTGGCGGCCGGCGCCGGACTGATCCGGCCAGTGGCGCGCATGCGGCCGCTCGCCGTCATCAAGGGCTGACGCAGTCCGCCGGGACAACCGGGCGTGGATCGGGCCGCCGCGAGAGACCGGACGGGCTACACCGTCTCGCCCGCCGGCACGAGCGAGCTCTCGCCGGTGCGGAGCGCGTTGAACAGCCGCAGGTAGTCGCGCAGATTGCGCGTCGAGAGGAAGTTGCGGCGCACGCGCTCGCGTCCGGCCACGCCCAGGCGATCGCGCAGCTGGTCGTCGCGCAGCAGTTCCAGGGAGGCCGCCGTCGCCTCGTCGTTGGTGGTCACCAGGCGCCCGCCGACCCCGTCGCCGATCTGCATCGGGATGCCGCCGACCCGGCCGCCGACGACGGGCACGCCCTTCCAGAGCGCCTCGCTCACGGTCAGGCCGAAGCCCTCGCGGAGTGACTTCTGGAGCACGACCTTCGCCGCTCGCTGGAAGGCGTTGACCTCCAGCGCCCCCACGCCGTCGAGGTTCGTGAGGATGGTCAGGTCGGGATCCTGGCCCGCGTAGCGCAGGATCTCCTTGTAGATGTGCCAGCCCTCGGGATCGTCGGTGGCCATCGAGCCGACCAGCGAGAGCTGGACGTCGGGGATCTCCCGCTTCACCGCGCGGTAGACCCCGATCACGCCCTTCGGGTCCTTCCAGGGGTCGAACCGCGATACCTGCAGGAGGAGCGGCCGGTGCGGGTCGACGCCGAGGCGGTACAGCACGTCGTCGAGCAGGGCCGGCTCGAGTGGCATGTTCTTGGGCGACAGGGGGTCGATGGAGGGCGGTATGAACGCGAGCACGCGCACCCGCAGGTCGGGCTTGACGTAGTCGGGGAGGGTGAAGATGGCCGCGTCGTACGCCTCGACCATGGGCCGCACGAAACCCCACACGTCGGGGTTGGCCGCCGTCAGGTCGATGTGGCAGCGCCAGATCCACTTCCCCGGGGCGCCCGGGCGCAGCGACCGCAGCGCCGCCGGTTGCGGATCGTGGATCACCACGTAGTCGTACTCGCCGTTGAACAGGTCGGCGAACCGGCGGCTCGCCTGCTCGTACGTCCGGCGCTTCTCCTGGTCGAGTGGGACGTCCATGCCCTGGAGCCCGTTGTGGACAAGCTTGGTGACGTTGAAGAACCTGTCGTCGCCCGGCATCAGGCGCCACTCGGGCTCAAGGCCGACGTCGCGCATGAGCCCGGTCAGGGTCGGGAGGATCTCGGCCACGCCGCCGCCGAACTTGGTCGCGTTGACGTGCAGGACGCGGGCGCCCCGCAGCGGTTCAGCCAGCCGGCGGATCTCGGCGACCGCCTCCTCCCCGGCGACGGCTCCGTAGGCGGCAAGCGAGAGCGGCGGGACGTGGACCTCTTCGAGCATCGTGCGCTCCCTTCGTGAGGGTCGCGGTGGCGGTGTGTCGCCCATCGACCATCTTCGCCACCGCGGGTCCGGCCTGCCGGATGTTCGCGAGACGACTCCGGCGAATCTAGTTGACGCGCGTTAGTAACACGCGTTAGTCTACGCGGGCTCGGGCTCGGGTCAATCCCCGGCGCTCGGACTCCGGTCAATCCCATGCGGGACCATGGGGAGGAGGAGGCCGATGGCGATCCGCAGACGGCCGACCAGTGCCGACGTCGCTCGGCTGGCCGGCGTGTCCAGGACGACCGTGTCGTTCGTCCTGAACGACCACCCCACGGCCCAGATCAGCCAGGCCACCCGCGAACGGGTGCTGGCGGCGGCGCTGGAGCTCGGGTACACGCCCAACGCCTCTGCCCGAACGCTCGCCGTCGGGGCAAGCCTCGTGCTAGGCCTGGTGCTGCGCCAGCGGCCCGAACAGGTCGCGGTCGACGCGCTCCTCCCCGAGACGCTGCGGGGCCTGGCGGATGCCGCGCGCGAGGCGGGCTACCGGGTGCTGGTCGAGCCGCTCCCCCCGGGAGACCACTCGTACTCGACGCTGCTCCGAGCGCACCACGTCGACGGCCTGGTCGTGTCGGGTCCGCGGGCCGACGACCGGGCCCTCGCGGAGCTCCAGGCCGACGGCTTCCCGCTGGTGCTGCAGGGCTCGCTCCCCGACGTGCCGATCCCCAGCGTGGACGTCGACAACGTCAGCGGTGCCCGGCTCGCGGTCGAGCACCTGATCGCCGCCGGGCACCGGCAGATCGCGTGCGTCACGAACGCGCCGCTCGCCTACACGGCCGCCGTCGAGCGGCTCGAGGGATACCGGAGCGCCCTCGAGGCGGCCGGCATCCCGTACGACGAGCAGCTCGTCACCCACGCCGACTTCGACGCGGCCAGCGGCCACGCCGCGATGGATCGCCTGATCCGGCGCGGCGGTGCCTTCAGCGCGGTGTTCGCCGCGAGCGACGTGGTCGCGCTCGGGGTGATCGGCGCGGCGCGGGCCCACCGGGTCTCCGTGCCCGACCGGCTCGCCATCGTCGGCTTCGACGACATCCCGCTCGCCGCCCACTTCGACCCGCCGCTCACCACGGTCCATCTGCCTGCTTACGAACTCGGCTTCAGCGTGGGCCGGGCGCTCATCGACCGGATCGCCGGCCGGCCCGTGCCCGCCCGATCCGTCCTGGAGACCCAGCTTGTCGTGCGTGGCTCGGCGCCGGGCCCGCACGGTGGGGAGCCCGGCGGGTTCCCGCCGGGAGAGCTGCGTCCGGGCCCTGCCGGCCCGGTGTGACATGGGCCGGCCCAGGTGCCGGTTGTGAAAGGAGCACGCACGTGATCCAGGGAAGATCGCGCGGGATCCGCATCGGGGCGGCCGCTGCCGCCATGATGCTGGTCGCCGCCGCATGTGGTACGGGCGCCACGCCGTCGCCGACGGCGGCACCCGCCTCCGCCGCGCCAGCATCTGCCGCGCCAGCGTCTGCGGCGCCGGCGAGCGCAGCCCCGAGCGCGGCCGCATCGGCCCCCACGTCGAACGCCGCGGCCGTCGCGGCGGCCCAGCAATATGCCGCCACGCTCGGCCACATCGGCGGCTCGGTGAGCGTCCTCGCCGTCTGGGGCGGCTCCGAGCAGGCACAGTTCCTTGCCATGGTGAAGCCGTTCGAGGATGCGACCGGCATCACCGTCAACTACACGGGCACGCGAGACGAGCCGGCCGTGCTGACGGCGGGCATCGCCTCCGGCCAGCTGCCCGACATCGCCGGCCTGCCCGGCCCGGCGCAGATGCAGCAGTACGCCGCCGCCGGCAAGCTGCAGGACCTGTCGAGCATGCTCGACCTGGCCAGCTACAAGTCGCAGACGCCGGAGGCGCTCGTCCAGCTGGGCACGGTGAGCGGCAAGCTCGTGGGCGTCTTCCTCGACGTCTCGGCCAAGGGCCAGATCTGGTACGACCCGAAGGTCGTCGGCGACCTGGCCAGCAATCCGCCGGCCACCTGGACCGCCTTCCAGAACCTCATCACGCAGGACAAGAGCAAGGCGACGGCGCCCTGGTGCTTCTCCGTTGAATCGGGCGCGGCCTCCGGCTGGCCGGCCACCGACGTCCTCGAGTCCTTCGTCCTGCACACCCAGGGCCCCACCTACTACAACAACTGGTGGGCCGGCAAGGTCAAGTGGACCGACCCCGGCATGAAGGCCGACTGGCAGCAGCTCGGCCAGATGGTCGCCACCAGCTACGGCGGCGCCAACCGGATCCTGACGACCAACTTTGCGAACGCCGGCGATCCGCTGTTCACCACCCCGCCCGGGTGTCTCTTCCTGCACCAGGCGAGCTTCATCACGGGCCTCGGCCAGTTCGCGAACGAGCAGAAGCTCGTCGACTACAACTTCTTCCCGTTCCCGTCCATCACGCCGCAGTACGCCAACGCCGTCGAGGGTGCGGGCGACCTGTTCGGCGCCTTCCACAACACGCCGCAGTCCGCGGCACTCATGAAGTACCTGGTCAGCTCCCAGGCGCAGACGCTCTTCGTGGGCGGCGGCGAGTTCCTGTCCGCCAACAAGGGCGTGGCGAACTACCCGAACCAGATGAACCAGCGCCTCGGCGCGATCCTGTCGGGCGCGACGTCATTCGTCTTCGACGCGTCCGACCAGATGCCGACGCCGATGCAGACGGCCTTCTACCAGGGCCTCCTCAAGTACATCCAGAACCCGGGCCAGCTCGACTCGATCCTCCAGAACCTGGACTCGGTCCAGGCCAGCTCGTACAAGTAACCTCCTCCTCGGCTCGATGGGCGGGGCGGCTCGCCGTCCCGCCCATCCATTCAAGACCGGAGGCATACCGATGGATCCTCGGCTGATCACCGCCGTGATCGTCGTGGTCGGCGTCCCCGCGGTCCTGGTCGGGTACATCGTGGCCACCGAGCAGGTTCTCCGGATCCTCCCGGAACGAGGGCGGCCACGCGTCCGTCCCTGGCTCTGGCTGGCGCCGGCGCTGGCGTTCCTGTTCGCGTTCCTGATCTACCCGACGATCGGCACCGCCATCCGCAGCCTGCAGGACACGGCGGGCACGAGCTGGGTCGGCCTCGACAACTACGCGTGGTTCTTCGGTGACAGTGGCACGCTGAGCGCGCTGAAGAACAACCTGATCTGGGTCGTCCTGCTGACGGCGCTCACCGTCGGGTTCGGGCTGCTGATCGCCGTCCTGGTCGACCGGGTCCGCTACGAGTCGGTCGCGAAGTCGGTGATCTTTCTGCCGCTCGCCATCAGCGCCACCGCTGCCAGCGTGATCTGGCTCTTCATGTTCGCGTACCGGACGCCGCCGACGCCCCAGAACGGCACCCTCAACGCGGTGCTGACTCCGATCGGGGTCGGGCCCCTCCCGTTCCTCACCATCAGCAACTTCAGTTTCAACACGATCCTGCTCGTCGTCGTGATGGCCTGGATGTGGACCGGCTTCTGCATGGTCATCATCTCGGCCGCGCTCAAGGGGATCAACCCGGAGCTGCTGGAGGCTGCCCGGGTCGACGGCGCGAACGAGTGGCAGGTGTTCCGGCGCATCACCTTCCCGCTGCTGGCGCCGACGCTGGCCGTCGTCTCGACCACGATCATCATCACCGCCCTGAAGGCGTTCGACATCGTGTACGTCATGACGAACGGCAACTTCGACACGCAGGTGATCGCCAACGCGATGTACCAGGAGATGTTCCTGTTCGGCGATTTCGGCCGTGGGAGCGCGATCGCCATCGTGCTGATGCTCGCGATCATCCCCGTCATGGCGTTCAACATCCGCCGCTTCCAGGCGCAGGAGGCCATCCGATGACCAGCGTGGCCGCCTCGCGCACCGCGGCGGGCGCAGTCTCGGGAGGGTGGCGCCAGCGCCTGGGGCATCTGCCGACCCACATCGTCGTCATCTTCCTGATGATCGTCTGGCTGATCCCGACGATCGGCCTCTTCATCAACTCGTTCCGGTCTTCCCAGGCCGTCCAGTCGACCGGTTGGTGGAACATCATCTTCCAGCCGTCCCAGCTGACGCTCGAGAACTACCGGTACGTGCTCGGACAGAGCAACATCTGGCCCGGTTTCATCAACAGCCTCTTCATCTCGATCCCGGCCACGGTCATCCCGATCTTCGTGGCCGCGTTCGCCGCCTACGCGTTCGCGTGGATGCACTTCCCCGGTCGCAACGTCCTGTTCGTCGCGGTCGTCGGACTCCTGGTGGTGCCGCTGCAGACCACGTTCATTCCGGTCCTGGAGATGTTCGCGGCCGTCCACGTGCACCTCGGACCGATCCAGATCGACAGCCTCAACGGCCAGTTCCTGGCCGTCTGGCTGGCGCACACCGGGTACGGCCTGCCGTTCGCGATCTACTTGCTGCGCAACTTCATGGGCGAGCTGCCGCGGGAGGTCTTCGAGTCCGCGTACATCGACGGTGCCAGTCCCGTCACCGCGTTCTTCAGCCTCGCCCTGCCCATGAGCGTGCCGGCGATCGCCGCGCTGGCGATCTTCCAGTTCCTCTTCGTGTGGAACGACCTGCTGGTCGCGCTGATCTACATCGGCACCAACGTCCAGAACCAGCCGCTCACCCTCGTCGTGGCCAACCTGGTCAACTCGTACGGTAGCGGGTGGTGGTACCTGGCCGCCGCGGCGTTCATCTCGACCGCGTTGCCGCTGGCCGTGTTCTTCGCACTGCAGCGCTACTTCGTGCGCGGCATCGTGGGCGGCTCCGTCAAGGGATAGGCGATCGCGGGCGTCCCGACCGGCCGGGGCGATCCGGGCGGGACCGGGCCACCTGGCACCTCCCACCGGGCGGGCCCATCCTCCCATACTGGGCCCATGGACGCCGCGGGATACCCGGGCGCAGAGGACCGCATCCGGCTCTGCGCCGGCGATGCATGCGCGACCGTCGCGCCGCGGGCCGGCGGACGCCTGGCATCGCTCGTGGTGGCGGGCCACGAGCTGCTCGTGACGTCCTCCGACAGCGTGTACGGCTGGGGCGCCTTCCCGATGGTGCCCTACGCCGGCCGGATCCGGCACGGGGAATTGCGGTTCCGGGGCAGGACATGGGAGCTGCCCCGAACCATGCCGCCGCACGCCATCCACGGCACCCTGGCCGACGTGGCGTGGCAGGTGGCGGGTACGCCGACCGCCGACCGCGCCGTCCTGGCGGCGCCGCTGCGCGCGCCGTGGCCGTTCCGCGGCCGCGCCACGCAGCGCTTCCGACTCGAGCCGACCGCGCTGCACATCGCCCTGGAGATCAGCGCCGAGGAGCCGATGCCGGCCTGGGTCGGCTGGCACCCGTGGTTCCGGCGCCACGTCGAGGGCGCGACGGGCGAGCTCGAGCTGGCCGTCGAGCCGGGCCGCATGTACGCCCGCGACGGGGAAGGCATCCCGACCGGGGCGACGATCCGGCCCACCTCCCGGCCCTGGGACGACGCGTTCGCGGACCTGCCGTCGGCGCCACGGCTGCGCTGGCCCGGCCTGCTCCAGCTGGACGTGGAGTCCGCGTGTCGCTACTGGGTCATCTACGACGAGCAGCCGCACGGGATCTGCGTCGAGCCCCAGACCGCCCCGCCCGACGCGGCGAACTGGATGCCCGAGGAGGCGGTCCTGGTCGAACCGGGACGTCCGCTGGTCACAACGATGACGCTGCGCTGGCGGCCGGACGGAGGCTGAGCGCGCGGCACGGAGTCGCCTGCCCCGCCCTCAGCCGGCGTGGCCGGGTCCCTCGCTTCGCGGCGGCCCGGCCCAGGTCGCGACCCAGCCGCGCGCCGGCAGATCCCACGGGCCGGCCAGGTCCTCCGGCCGGTCCACGTCCTGCAGGCTCTCGCCGCCCGGATCGACTGCGCGCCAGTC
>JAJYDP010000032.1:7305-11878 GCA_021777365.1 Chloroflexota bacterium
AGCGGCGCCACCCGCAGCGCCTCGAGCAGCCCGAGCACGGACCCATGCGGCGCGATCGCGGCGTCGCGGAGGGCCGCGACCCGGATGGCACAGGGAAGCGGCTGCAGGATCCCGTAGAGGATCGGCGCGGCCGCCCCCCGCTCGTCGGTCCGCAGGCGATCCAGCAACGCCTGGAGGAACGCGGGCCTGAGCCACGGCATGTCGGCGCCCACGACCAGCGCCAGCGGGTGTGACGCGGCCTGGACCCCGGCGAAGATCCCGGCCCGGGGGCCTGGGAACGCCTCGCTGTCGTGGACCACGCGGACCCCGGGCGAGCGCGCGTCGATCACCGGCGCCTGGCCCTGGCCGGCCACCACGACCAGCTCGTCGCAGACCGCCTCCAGCGCGTCCGCCGCGCGCTGGATCAGCGTCCGTCCCTCGAGCGCCGCGGCGAGCTTGTCGGAGCCGAAGCGCGAGGCAGCCCCGCCTGCCAGGACGATCCCGGTGGTTCCCCCTTCGTGTCTCACCCGCAGAGCGTACCGGGCCGCGCCGGGCCGCGCAGAGTGTACCGGGCTGCGCCGGGCCGCGCTGGGACCGGCTACGCGAACGCGATCGCCGCGTACCCCACGGTCCGGCCCGGATCGCCGCCAGGGACGTCGGCCGACGTCCCTGAGGCGAGCAGCTCGCCTGGCCCGAGCCCCATCGCCCGGAACGCCGCGAGCGAGAACAGGACGGGTTCGATCCCGCACATGCCACAGGCGAGACCCGGGATCCTCGACCACCGGAGGTCTGCCTCGCGGCGTGCCAGCTCCTCGCCGTCGAGGGCGAGCAGCGGAGGCAGGAGCGTCCGGGTCACCGCCTCGGCCTCGGCCGCCGGGGGGTAGTGCGCGAAGTCCGAGCTGGCGGCGAGCGCGACGTCGACCCCGTTCTCCCGGACCTGCGCGAGGAGCCCGCCGAGCCGGGCGCCGGCCGCGAGGCAGGCCCGGGTCGACTCGAACGAGACGAGGATCGGCACGATCGAGGCCGCCGGGCAGACGCGGGAGATGAACGGCAGCTGCACCTCCAGCGAGTGCTCCCGCCGGTGGGCGGACGGCGACGCGGTGAAGGGATCGCCGAGCGCGAGGATCCGGCCCGCCAGCTCTCCGTCCACGGCCACGTCGCCGAGCGGTGTCCGCCACGCCCCGTCCGGCCAGAGCGCGGCGCCCGCGAGACCCGCGACGTAGTGGTTCGTCCCGGCGAGCACGATGATGGCCGGGGGCTGGACGCGCAGGGTGGCCCACGCGGCCGCCGCGATGGGCCCGGAGTAGACAAGCCCGGCGTGGGGGACCACCAGCCCGACCGGACGCGGCCGTGCGCCGAGGGAGAGGTCGCTCGTGGCCGCGGCCTTGAGCTGCTCGTCCACCAGCGCTCGGAGCGTCCCGGGCGAGGCGGGATAGAACGTGCCGGCGTGGGCTGCGGGTCGGATCTCGACGGCGCTCACGTCATGCCTCCGTGTCCAGGCCGATCCCGGCGAGCGTCGCGCCGCAGTCGGGGCACGCGCCGTCCCGCAGCGCCACACGGGCGATCCGGTAGCCACTGCGGCGGATCAGCACCCGCCCGCAGCCCGCGCACCGGGTGTCCGTGTCGTCCTCGCCCGGGACGTTGCCCACGTACACGTGCTGCAGGCCCGCCTGCCTGCCGATCTCCGCCGCCCGCCGGAGCGTTGCCACGGGCGTCACCGCCACGTCGGCCATCCGGTAGGCGGGGTAGAAGCGGCTCAGGTGCCAGGGCGTGGAGGGACCCAGTTCCCGCGCGATCCAGTCGGCCGCCTCCGCGAGCTCCGCGGGGTCGTCGTTCTCTCCCGGGATCACCAGGGTGGTGACCTCGACCCAGATCCCGAGCCGGCGCATCGCGACCAGCGTCTCCTTGACCGGCTCCAAGCGCGCTCCGCAGACCCGGCGATAGAAGCGGTCGTTGAACGCCTTCAGGTCGACGTTTGCGGCGTCCAGGACCGGAGCCAGCAGCTCCAGCGTCTCGGGCGTCTCGTACCCATTCGTGACGAAGACGTTCACGAGGCCCGCGGCACGGGCCAGCCGCGCGGTGTCGAGCGCGTACTCGAGGAAGATGGTCGGCTCCACGTAGGTGTAGGCGATCGAGCGGGCACCGGCGGCCAGCGCCTCCCGGACGATCTGGTCGGGCGGGAGCGTTCGCGTCGGCAGCCGGAGTCCCTCGCGTGGCGCCTGGGAGATCTCCCAGTTCTGGCAGTAGCGGCAGTGGAAATTGCAGCCGACGGTGGAGATGGAGTAGGCGTCGGTCCCCGGGAGGACGTGGAAGAACGGCTTCTTCTCGATCGGCTCCACGTGGACCGCCACGGCCTCGCCGTAGACCAGGCTCACCAGCGTCCCGTTGCGGTTCTCCCGGACCTGGCAGATCCCCGACCGGCCCTCGCGGATCACGCAGCGGTGGGCGCACGCGTCGCAGCGGATCGTCTGTGCGCCGGTGTGCCCGGAGAGTCGCGCCAGCGGATCGTCGATGGGCGTCGCCAGGAGTGCCAGCGCGATTCCGCGACCCTGGAGCGCCGGATCCCGCGGCCGGCGCGGGTCGAGCGGTGCTCCGGGCTGCGCGCCCGGCACGGCAGGGGCGTTCGTGTAGGTGTCCTGGTCCTGCGCACGCAACGGCATGCGACGAGTATGAGCCGGAACGCACAGGGTGGACATGGCCCACCGGACCGGCGCCCGAGGCCGTCCGGCCCGGCCTTCAGCCGAGGGCGAGGGCCGCGATCCCCGCCGCGACCGCAGCGGCGCCGGCCAGGCGCCGGGCCCCGACCTCCTCGTGCAGGAACAGGCCTCCCATCGCCGCCGCCATCACCACGCTCGTCTCGCGGGCCGCGGCCACCGACGCTGCAGGTGCCAGGCCGAGCGCGGCCAGGACCAGCGAATAGGCCGCGAACATGCCCAGTCCGGCGGCCACGGTCGCGGGGCCGAGTTCGCGTCGAACCGCCTCGCGACCTCGGGCGGCCGCGATCGCGGCGCCGTACGCGAGTGCGGGCCACGCCATCACCAGCTCGTAGTAGGTCAGTGGCCCCGCGCGGGCCACGCCCGCCTTGTCGACGGTCGTGTAGCCGGCGATGCATCCCGCGATGGCCAGGGTCAGCGCGAGGTCACCCGGCCGGGCGCCGCCGCGCAGCCCTCGAACGAGCACGACACCCGTCGCGACGAGCCCGACGCCGGCGAACTGTGCGGGCGAGTGGGGAGTGCCCAGCGCCAGCACGCCGATGGCCAGCACGATGACCGGCGCCAGGCCCCGCGCCAGCGGGTAGACCAGGCTCAGGTCCGCGCGTCGATACGCGGCCGCGAGCAGCGCGAGATACCCGAGCTCGAGCGCGCCGGACACCGCCGCGAACGGAAGGACCGCGGGCGACGCGTGCCAGGAGACCAGGATCAGAGGGAGCGGCAGCGTGACGGACACGACCGCCGCGAGCGCGGTGGCGACCTGTGGGTCGCGGGAACGGGCGACCAGCAGGTTCCAGGTGGCGTGGATCAACGCGGCGCAGAGTGCGAGGCCGAGCGCGAGGGGCGGCATGCGCTCGTCCCCGCATCCTCCGCCCTACTGGGTGCGCAGCAGGTGCGGGGTGAGGCGGACCGCGAGCTGGGGCCTGGGCATGGCGCCCACGATGCGGTCCACGACGCGGCCGTTCCTGAGCACCACGAGGGTGGGGATGCTGAAGGCCTCGAACCGCCGTGCCAGGACCGGGTTCTCGTCGATGTCGACCTTGATCACCTTGAGGCGGCCGGCGTACTCGCGCGAGAGGTCCTCCAGGATCGGCGCGACGAAGCGACACGGGCCGCACCAGGGGGCCCAGAGGTCCACCACGACGGCGACGGACGCGTCCGCCTCCACGTCGAAGGTGTCGTCGGTCGCGTGGATCAGCCACGGCAGCGTGGCCTTGCACGAGGCGCAGACGGGCACGCCGCGTGGGCTTGGGCGGATCCGGTTCCTGGTGCCGCACGCCGCACAGGTCAGGATGGAGACAGGCCCTCCGGCCGACTCCGTGCGGGCGTCGGGCCCGCCCACCGCCTCGGCGCGCCGCCCGGCGTCGCTCATGACGGTTTGGAGAGGATGGCCAGCGCTCGCAGCAGCTGCGTGTCGCCGCTCGCCGCAAGCTGGGCGGCCGTCATGTGCGCCACGTCGGAGGGCGCCAGCGGCGACGCGGTCGACGGGAGCGCGACGACGACGTCGGGCTGGATCCCCTTGTGCCAGATCTGGTGCCCCTTGGGGGTCAGCCACTCCGCCACGCCGATCCGCACTCTCGACCCGTCACTCAGCTCGTAGGTCTCCAGCACCGTGCCAGTCCCGAACGTCTTCACCCCCACGATCGTGGCACGCCCGTTGTCCTGCAGCGCGCCCGCGAGGATCTCCGCCGCGCTGGCCGTCCCGTCGTCGACCAGTGCGACCATCGGGATGTCGGTGGCCACGCCGCCGGGCTGCGCCTTCGACGTGGTCTCCTGCCCGGACGCGTCCCGCTGGATGAACACGACCTTGCCGGCCGGCAGGAACTGGGAGGCCGCACCGACCGCCTCCGACACGTAGCCGCCCGGATCTCCCCGGAGGTCGA
>JAJYDP010000032.1:11888-16047 GCA_021777365.1 Chloroflexota bacterium
GTTTCGCCGCCTTCAGCGTCGTGGCGAGCTGCGACGCCGCGTTCTGCGCGAACTGCTCGAGGCGGACGTCGGCGACGTGCGAGCCCGGCAGCATCGCCCAGGTCACGTTGGGCACGTTGATCGGGGCCCGGGTGACCGTCACCTCGCGGCTCGTGGTGGCTCCCGGATCCAGGACCCTGACCGTCACCTTGGATCCGGACGGGCCCCGCAGCGCGCTGGCCAGCGCGTCGAAGGAGTCGGCGGTCACGTCCTTCCCGTCAACGGCGAGGATGAGGTCGCCGGCCCGCAGCCCGGCCTTCTGCGCCGGGCTGCCGTCGAACACGGAGACGATCGCGGGCCCGGCCGTCTTGATGGAGATCTCCACGCCGATCCCCTGGTACTGCCCGGAGAGATCCGACGAGAGCGCGGCGTACTGCTGGGGCGTCAGAAAGTCGCTGTGCCCGGTGTCGCCGAGGGCCTGCACCAGGCCGCGGATCGCGCCGTACGTCAGCTGCGTGGGGTTCAGCGCGGACCGGTCGACGTAGTGCTGTTCGACCAGGTTCCACGCCTCGTACAGGAGGCCGATCTCGCTCCGGGCGTCGGCGGGCGGCGCCGCAGCGAGCGGATTGGTGCCGGGGCCGATCCCGGATCGCCCGTATCCGACGCCCGCGAGGAACCCCGCCGCGGCCACGATGGCGATGACCAGGAACGCAGCGGTGCCGCGAACGATCCGTCGCGCCCGCCCGGGCTCGACGGGACGCCACTCGGGTGGCTGTGTCTGCCAGCCCCACGCCGGCGGAGGCTGCGCCGGGTCCAGGGGCGTGGGCGAATCGTCGTCGCTGGCCGGCCCGCCCGACGCGGAGGCGACCTCGGCCCCGGATCGCGGTTCATCGAGTGGATACATGCGCGTTCAGCCTAGCACCGGCGAGGGCCGTACCCGGCCGGCGACGGCCCCGGGTGCCGGCGCGTTCAGCCGACCTGGCGCTCGGACGGTGCCGGCTGGGCTGCCACCTGCGCAGCCGGGGCAGTCGCGGGGCCGGTCCCGGACGGCGCACCGGCCGAGGGCACGGGGTCCGCGGCGGGGGCCGGTGCCGTCGCGCCGGCAACCACCGCCGATCTGGCCACCGTGGTCTCGTCGCGCCCGTTTGCGGCGTCCTGGAAGCTGCGGATGGCCTTGCCGATCGCCGCGCCGGTCTCCGGCAGCTTGCCGGGACCCAGCACGATCAGCGCGATGCCGAGCACCAGGAGCAGATGCCAGGGTGATAGGGCGCCCACTACAGTGTTCCTCCGTCGATGGTCGGCGGAGCATAGCCGATCCGGCGCCCGGCTCCACCGCCAGCTTCACCCGCACGATATCAGCCCAGGGTCAAGCCGGTGCGCACCCACGGTTCGGAAACGTTAACGGCCGAAGACCTGTCACGGGTTCGTATACTGCTGGAGCCCAATCCAGCGCCGAGGTCACGGCCATGTTTTCCCGATCGCATCGATCGCTCCGGCTCTTCGCGCTGTTTCCCCTCACGATCCTCGTGGTCGTGGCATGCGGCGGCTCCGCCGCGACCCCGACCCCGCAGCCTGCTGCGGCCACTGCCGTGCCGGCCCTGCCATCCGCGGCCGGCGCCTCCCCGGCCGGCAGTGGCGCCTCGCAACTGACGGACCCGGCCGCCGCGCTGGACGGCCTGAACTCCTACCGCTTCAGCGTGACGGTCCAGGGCGCGGGGATGGGCGCCCCCTCTGCGAGCGCTGGAAGCGGCGCGGTCAGCATGCATGGCACGGTCGTGATCAGGCCGGCCCGGGCGCTGTCGGTCTCCATGACGGGGATGGGCGGAGCCGGCGCCGCCGGGGTGACGGTCACGTACACCATCGTCGGCGACAAGGCGTGGATGGACCTCGGCGGCGCGGCGCAGCCACTGCCCGCGGGCATGCTGGGCAGCGTCGAGCAGACGTTCGACGCGTTCTCGCCCCAGAAGATGTTCGGGCAGACCTTCGAGCAGTACCTGGGCGGGATGAAGCAGGTCGGCGACGAGCAGAAGAACGGCGTCGCGACCCTGCACCTGCGGGCGGACGCGCAGACGCTTGAGGCTGTCGCGAAGGCCGTCGGCGACACGTCCGGGGCGCCCGGCGACTGGGCCATGGACCTGTGGGTCGCCAGGGATGGCGGCTACATGGTCAGTGCCGTCACCAGGGGCACCTACGACGTCAGCGGCACGAAGACATCGATGCTGGTGTCCATCGACATCTCCGGCGTCAACGATCCCGCGAACAAGGTGGTTGCGCCGTCCTGATGGGCGCCGCCCGCAGGCGGCGCGAGGCCGTCAGGCGGGGTCGGCGATATCCATCAGCACCGGCGCGTGGTCGGACGGGATCGGGTTCTTGCGCGCCTCCCGGTCGATCTCGGCGGCCGTCACGCGCGCCACCAGGGGCCGCGTGGCGAGCACGTGGTCGATTCGCATCCCCTGGCCCTTGTGGAACGCACCGGCGCGATAGTCGTACCAGCTGAACCGGCCGCCCTCCGGGTGGTGCTCCCGGTACACGTCCACCAGGCCCCAGTCGAGGAGCGCCGCGAACGCAGCTCGTTCCTCGGCTGTCACGTGCGTGGCTCCCTGGAACGCCGCCGGATCCCACACGTCCAGGTCGGTCGGCGCGACATTGAAGTCGCCGCCCAGGACGAGCGGCTCGACGGGATCCCGGGCATCCAGCCATGCCCGCAGCCGCGCGAACCAGCGCAGCTTCGCGAGCCAGAACTCGCTGCCGACCTCCCGGCCGTTCGGCGCGTACAGGCTGGCGACACGGACCCCGCCGCACAGCGCGTTGACGAACCGGGCTCCGTCCGGATCGACGTCACCGGTGAAGCCGCGCTGCACCTCGGCCAGCCCCACGCGGCTCGCGATCGCGACGCCGTTCCAGCGGCCCTCGCCGTGGTGAGCGAGCTCGTAGCCGGACATCCGGAACGCCATCTCCGGTGCCGCGTCGTCGGCCAGCTTGGTCTCCTGCATCAGCAGGACATCGACGCGGCTCCGCTCGAGCCACTCGGTCACCTTCGGGAGCCGCGCCTTCAGCGAGTTGACGTTCCACGTGGCGATCCGCATACCGGCTGAGTGTGCCACGCGCCCCGGAGCTGCGGCGCGCCGGTTCGCACAGTACGCGGACGCCCGGGCCGGACGGACGTCGGACGGCCGCCGGAAAGACGCCGGGTGCCGGACGGACTCCGGGCGCCCCCGCGGCCGTTATGCCTCGAGTGCGGGCTCCACCGAGATGGCCACGTTCCCCGCCAGCGCGCGAGACACCGGGCACCCGTCCTTGGCCGCACCCGCCAGGTCGCGGAACGCCTCGGCGGAGATGCCCGGGACCCGCCCGGCGACCTGCAGGTCCGACTTCGCGACCGTCCACTTCCCGTCGACGCGATCGAAGGTGACAGTCGCGCTGACTTCGAGCCGGGCTGCCGGGGCGCCGGCCCTGGCGAGCTCGCTCGACAGGGCCATGCAGTAGCAGGCGGCGTGCGCCGCGGCGATCAGCTCCTCGGGGCTGGTCCTCCCGTCGGCGGTCTCCGTACGGGAGGCCCACGTCACGGGCAGGTCCGTGAACGCGCCACTGGTCGCGGCGCTGACCTTGCCCGAGCCCGACGCGAGGTCCCCCTGCCACACGGCCTGGGCTCGACGGATGGCTGCCATGGCGTCCCTCCTGTGCCTGCTGGTGATCGGGCGTGACGCGGAGCGGTGGGCTCGCGCCGCACTTGGGGCCCATCCTCCCACAGGTGCCGGGCCGCCGCCTCGCGCGACCCCTCAGGGCCTCGCGCGTCTGTCGAGGCCCAGGGCCCGGGACCGTCCCGGCGTATTCTTCACGGGCATGTCGAGGCACAAGGAGGGCGGGATGGCGATCTGGTTCACGGTCCGGCTCGACGATCGTCCGGGGTCGCTGGCGCGCCTGGCGTCGACGCTCGGCGACCGCGGGATCAACATCACCGGGATCGTGGGCGTCGCGGAGGACACCGACGGCTCGCTGATGCTGACGACGTCCGACGCGGACGGCACGCGCGCCGCGCTCGCCGGTGCGGGGATCGCGTTCGTGGAGCACGACTCGTCGTCCGAGTCGGTGCCCGAGGACTTCGCGGGGCTCCGGCAGGGGCTGGCGCAGCGCGGGATCGACGTGGAGGCTCGGTAGGGGCGGTCGTCCGATGCCCGCT
>JAJYDP010000709.1 GCA_021777365.1 Chloroflexota bacterium
TGATGACGGTCACATCGAGGGTGACCGCGAACACCGCGAGGGCCATTGCCCCGAGCGCCCACCAGCGGCGCCTCCCCGCAGTCGTCATGATTGCTCCATCCTTATACATGTCACTTGATATTGACTGTCGCCATCATTATAGACCAACTGTCAACACGGGGCCCGCTCCAGGCGAGGTATGGCCGCGGCTCGCGGCGAGGACGCGACCGGCACGGGGCCGCGGCTGCGGCAGATCGGGGAGGTCGGTCAGGAGGCCACGCCAGGCGGCCGTGACGGCCCGCCCGCAGACGCGTAGGCTGAGCGCCCGTGATTCTCGTCGCGCTCAAGCTCGTCCTGACCCCATTGCTCATCGGCGGCGCCAGCCTGGGTGCGCGCCGATGGGGCCCCGTGATCGGCGGCTGGATGGTCTCGCTGCCGTTGACGTCGGGGCCGGTCGCCCTCTTCCTCGCGCTCGATCGAGGCCCGTCGTTCGCCGCCACCGCCGCCGAGGCATCGGTTGCCGGCAACGTCGCGATCGTCGCCTTCTGCCTGGCCTACGCACGGGTCGCCACGCGCACCGGGTGGCCCGCGGCCATCGCCGCGGCCGGCATCGGCTGGCTCGCGGCAGCCGTGGCACTCCAGCCGGCGCTGGCACTCCCGGTCGGCGTGGTGTTCGTCCTGGTGGCCTCGATCCTCGTGGTGGCGCTCCGCGTGATGCCGGAAGGGACCGCGCGGCCGTCCGGGGCCGCCGCCCCGCGATGGGACCTGCCGCTGCGGGTCGCCGTCGGGACCGGCGTGGTCTTTGCCCTGACCGCCGCCGCTCCCACGCTCGGATCGAGCGCCAGCGGGCTCCTCGCGATGCTGCCGGTGATCGCGACCGTCCTCGTCACGTTCACCCACCGGCACGAGGGGGCCGGCACCGCGATCGGGCTGCTCCGGGGCATCCTGACCGGCCTGTTCGGGACGGCGGCGTTTCTCGCGGTCGTCAGCGCCTCCATCCAGCGGCTGGGCGTCACGGTGGCCTTCGCGGCCGCCCTCGCGACCGTCGTCGTGGTCCAGCTGGTCGCCCTGTCGGTGCTTCGTCACGCGCCTGGCCGGGCCGCCCAGCGGTCCGCTCCGCGCCCGGCATGATCCGCGCGCCCGGCATGATCCGCGCGCCCGGCATGATCCGCGCGCCCGGCATGATCCGCGGTCGAGTCGACCGCCACCGACAGGAGGGACGCGCGCGATGCGCTGGATCACCCGCGAGCACGTGAAGGTCGACCGGGTCGCCTGCCCCTGGCTCATCCGGCGCTTCGTTGACCCGGAGGCCGAGTTCCTCTTCGTGCCCGCGGAGCGCGTGCTGCCCGAGGCCGAGCGGCTCGGCGCCACGCCATTCGACGTGGCCGGCGTCGACCTGGGTCACCACGACGGTCGGTGCTCGTTCGAGGCGATGCTGGAGCGGTACCGGCTCGCCGAGCGCGATCCCGCCCTGGCGCTGCTCGGCCGCATCGTGAACGGAGCCGACACGGACAACTCGCTCTACGGCCAACCAGAGGGACCCGGGCTGCAGGCGATCGCGACAGGCTTCGGTCTGCTCGGCCTTCTCGACGATCACGCGATCCTCGAGCGGCAGTCGATCGTCTACGACGCCCTGTACGCGTACTGCCAGTCGATGGTCGCGCGGGGACGGCCGCGCGGCGCCTTCCTCGAACCGGGGCCCGCTCCCGCGGCTTGACCGGGTCGCGGTCCGTTCCCGCCGAGCGCCGCCGCCGGCGTGGTGGGCGGCACCGTCGCCGGCACGGTGGGCGCCGGTGGCGTGGCCCGTGTCCGGCTGGACCGGCGCGGCGGCAGAGGCGGCACGAGGCGACACGAGACGGCAGAGGTGGCACGAGCAGAATGCGCGGCATGGAGGACCCGGCCGCCTTCATCGACCTGCGTGCCTACGGGCCGCTGAACGACTTCCTGTCCGGGCCACTGCGCGGACGCACGCTCCGCCGCCGCCTGCACGGCACTCCGGCGGTGAAGGATGTGATCGAGGCGGCGGGGATCCCGCACCCCGAGGTGCAGGTGGTCTGCGTCAACGGTGAACCGGTCGCGTTCGGGCACCGGCTGGAGCCGGGCGACCGGGTGGCGGTCTACCCGCCCTTCCGGACGGTCGCCCTCGGCCCGGTCCTCCTGGCGGGACCTCCGCCCTTGCCGCCGGGCGAGGCGACGTTCGTGCTGGACGGCCACCTCGGCCGGCTGGCCGCCTACCTCCGGCTCTCCGGCTTCGACACGCTCTACCGTCGCGACGCGGCCGACGACGAGCTGGCGCAGCTCGCCGTCGATGGCCGGGTGCTGCTCACCCGCGACCTCGGCCTGCTCAAGCGCTCGGCGGTCGTCCGGGGCGCGTTCGTGCGCTCGGACCGCCCGTCCGAGCAGCTCATCGAAACGTTCCAGCGGTTCGACCTTGCCGATGCCGTGCGCCCCTTCGCACGCTGCCTGCGCTGCAACCGGCTCCTCGAGCCGGCGGACCGGGGATCCGCGCGGGACCTCGTCCCGCCCCGCGTGTACCGCGAGCAGGCCGAGTTCCGGCGCTGCCCCGCCTGCGGGCAGCTGTTCTGGAGAGGGTCGCACGTCGCCCGCATGTCGCGCCTTCTCGAGCGCGCCGTCGACGCCGCGGGCGGGCGCGCGACGGGGTGACGGATCGACCGGCGCGATCGTCCGAGGCGCGATCAGCCCCGACCCGATCGCGGCTGAACCACCCATCGAGCGGACAGGGTCGCGCCCTGGATGACGAGTGCGGTGACGAGCGCGGCAGCGAACGACAGCGCGACCCCGAGCGAGACGAGCGACAGGTTGATCACGGCGAAGAAGCCGGTGAACGCGAAGAGGCCGACCAGCAATCCCCGCAGCACGTCCATCGCCCGCGCGCCGTCCTCGAGGTGGTGGGTGAACCCCGCCAGGACCGCCGCGTAGACCGGGAACGCCGCCACCAGCCCGGTCAGGTGGGGTCCCAGCGCCGGCGCCACTGCCGTCAGCAGCACCACGATCCCGGTGCCGACGATCATCCGCGCCGGGAGGTCCCACGCCGGCGGCTCGGCGCCGGTCACCCGGCTTCCGGACGGCGGAATCGCGAGGAACGACAGCGCCAGCACCCCCACCACCACCGCCAGCTCCCCGCCGAGCGGGAGCCGCAGCGCCGGCTGGATCGCCACCGACGCCAGCACGTAGCCGAGGCAGCCCGCCGCGAGGCCGAGCGGCCAGCTCGCGCGACGCCCGACCGCCGCGTA
>JAJYDP010000710.1 GCA_021777365.1 Chloroflexota bacterium
CCGTGCTTCACCTCGGCCGCATGGTCGCCCAGGACCGGCTCTCGGCCTTCGACCGGGAGAGCGTGGTGGACTTCATGACGTCCGGCCGGTCAAGCCGCCAGGTGGTCGCGTCCGGCTCCAACCCGGGGAGGAACTGAGCAGTGGCTGGGGTCGAGCACGAAGGCGCGGGCGCGACGCCTCCCGGCGACATTCCGACCGAGGCGGAGGCCGCGCCGGACCTCACCGCCGCGGCGGTCGAGGTCATCCCGCCGGAGATCGTCGCCCAGTCCCTGAGCCAGTACCTGCGGGCGTGGTTCACCCGGGTGAAGAGCGGCGACGCCGGCGTGTTGCCCGTGGTGGCTGCCCTGGTCGCGGTGACGATCGTCTTCCAGATCGTCAGCCCGAACCACATCTACCTGTCTCCAGGCAACCTCGTCAACCTGTTCGATCAGAGCGCGGTGTTCATCGTGCTCGGGATGGGCGAGATCTTCGTCCTGCTGCTGGGCGAGATCGACCTGTCGATCGGCTACGTCGCGGCGATCGGCGGGATCCTGGCCGGCGAATTCGTGCAGCCGGACATCAACTGGCCGTGGTGGGCGGCCATCGCCGTTGCACTGCTGGCGTGCGCCGGGATCGGGGCCCTCCACGGGATCATCATCACCCGGCTGCGGTTGCCGTCCTTCGTGGTCACGCTGGCCGGCAACCTGTTCTGGTTCGGGGTCATGATCATCATCCTCGGCCCCGCCGGTGGCGTGGCGATCACGAGCACGATCCTGGAGAACCAGAAGGTCCTGTCGGGCATCGTCTACGCGTACATCGATCCGGTGATCAGCTGGATCGGGCTGGTGGCGATCGTCGCGCTGCTCGGCGCGTCGATGTGGCTGCGCGACACCGGCCGGCGGCGCAGCGGCCTGGTCGCCCCTCCGGTCGGCCTGACCCTCGCCAAGGTCGCCTTCATCGCGGTGGCCGGGATCGCGGTCGTGGCCATCTGCAACATCAACCGGGGCCAGTACCTGCCGATCATCGGGGTGCCGTGGGTGGTTCCCCTCGTCCTCGTGGTGCTCGGCGCCTCGATGGTCCTGCTCGAGCAGATGCAGTTCGGACGCCACATGTACGCCGTGGGCGGCAACCCCGAGGCGGCCCGGCGCGCCGGCGTCGGCGTGACCGCAATCCGGACGTGGGCATTCGTCCTGTGCTCGCTCACCGCCGGGATCGCCGGCATCATCTACTGCTCGCAGCTCGGCGGCATCACCACGAACATCAACGGCGGCCAGTACGTGCTCTATGCCGTGGCCGCGGCGGTCATCGGCGGCACCAGCCTCATCGGCGGACGTGGCCGGGCGATCCACGGTCTTCTCGGCGGGCTCGTCATCGGGGCCATCTACAACGGGCTGTACCTGCTCGGGCTCCAGATCCAGTGGCAACTGATCGCCACCGGACTGGTGCTGCTTGCCGCAGTGACCATCGATGCGCTGTCCCGGCGAGGGGCCACCGGCGGGAGCCTGGTCCGAGTCTGACCGGGATCCGTGGCCTCGACCACCTGAGCGCGCCCGGCCGGCCGTCGGTTCATGCGGCGACCGGCCGGCTGACCACCTGGGGCAGGCGGACACGCTGCACCACTATGCGCAGATCTGTATAATCATGCGCCCATGGCCACTCATACCGATCTCTCCGGCGCGAGCACTGCCACGTCTCATCCCGTCTCGCGGGCCCCGCTCGCGCGGCGGCCCGGATCCGGCGCTCCCGCCCGGCCGATCCGCGTCGGCATCCTCGGCGCCACGGGGTATGTCGGCGCGGAGCTGGTCCGGCTGCTGGAACGCCACCCGGCGGTCCGCATCGTGGCGCTCGCGGCGCGAAACCGGGACGGCGTGCCGGTCGGCGAGGCGTTCGCGCACCTGGCCGAAACCGGCCACCGCATCGACCCGGCGCTCCCGGACGAGTCGCAGCTCGACGCGGTCATGCTCGCGCTGCCGCACGGCCAGGCGGCCACCATCGCGCCCGGGCTCGCGTCGAGCGGGCTGCTCGTGGTCGACCTGGGCGCGGACTTCCGCCTCGCCGACCCGGCGGACTACCGGGAGTTCTACGCACTCGATCACCCGGCGCCCGAGCTGCTCCCCGGCGGCCCGGGGCGCCCGGCGTCCGCCGACCGCGCCGCGCTCCCGGCGGCGGTGTACGGGCTCCCCGAGATCCACCGCGACCAGATCCGGGACGCACGGCTGATCGCCTCGCCGGGCTGCTATCCCACCACCGCGATCCTCGCCCTGGCGCCGCTGGCGCGCGCCGGCCTGATCGCGGACGTCGTGGTCGACGCCAAGAGCGGGGTGAGCGGCGCGGGCCGCGAGCCGAAGCTCGAGACGCACTTCTCGGAGGCGAACGAGTCGGTGCGGGCGTACGGGCTGGGCGGCCACCGCCACCTCCCGGAGATCCGCGGCGAGCTCGCCGCGCTGGGCGCGTCGGCCGGGTCGATGGCGGGCCTGGTCTTCACGCCCCACCTGGTGCCCATGACCCGCGGGCTCCTTGCCACCTGCTACGTGCGGCCGTCGCGGCCGGTGACGCAGGGGGAGCTCGACGCTCTCTACGCCGGGATGTACGGCGACGAGCCGTTCGTGCAGGTCGCGCCCTCGCCGCCCTCGACGAAGACCGTGACCGGCAGCAACCTGTGCCGCGTGCACGTCCGG
Source organism: Chloroflexota bacterium (assembly GCA_021777365.1). The sequence goes on from JAJYDP010000710.1 coordinate 2,658, forward strand.
CTCGACACCCGGAGCGGCCGGATCCTGGCGATCGCCGTCACGGACAACCTCGTGAAGGGCGCCGCCGGGCAGGCGGTGCAGTCGCTCAACATCGCGAGCGGCCTGCCCGAGACGACCGGGCTCGAGCAGCTCCCCCTCTACCCATGAGCCCCGAGGCGATCGGCACGCCGAGTGCCGCGGCCGCTCCCCCGCTCGATGCGTCGGCACTGGCGCGGCTCGCCGTCGAGGCCGCCCGCATCCCGGTGGAGATGCGGCCGCGGATGCCCGCCGGCTTCGCGGCCGGGGCGCTCACGGCCGGGATCAAGCCGAGCGGCCGGCCGGACCTCGCCGTGATCGCCGTGACCACACCCGGCCCGGCGTCGGCGGCCGCCCTGTTCACCCGGAACCGCGTCCAGGCGGCGCCGGTGCGCCTGAGCCGGGCCCATCTTGCCGCGACCGGCGCCCGGACCGACGGGCACACAGGCGGCGCCGGGGGACCACAGAGGGAGGACGGCTCGATCTCGTCGCGTCAGGGCGAGTGGACGCCGCCACACGGCCACGCCCGGGTGGTCGTCGTCACGGCGGGCTCGGC
>JAJYDP010000711.1 GCA_021777365.1 Chloroflexota bacterium
GGCGGCGGTCGTGTACGTCGTCGCGGCGCGGATCGGCGTACGCGTGCAGCTCGGTGTCCTCATGCTGGTCGGCGTCGCGGTGGTCGTCGTGCTGGGGGCGGCCGGCTTCGCGACGTTCTCGCCGACGATCGCGCGCCTGGCGATGTGATGGCGCGCACCGTGCACTCCCGCCGCGACGACCCCAACTACCGGTGGGTCGCGCTATCGAACACCACCCTCGGTGTCCTCATGTCGGCCATCGACGGCTCGATCGTGATCATCTCGCTGCCGGCCATCTTCAACGGCATCAAGGTCAACCCGCTCGACCCGGGCAGCACGAGCTACCTGCTCTGGATCATGATGGGGTACCTGCTCGTGACCGCCGTGCTGGTCGTGGCGTTCGGGCACCTCGGCGACATGTACGGGCGGGTCCGCATGTACAACGCCGGCTTCGTCATCTTCACCGTCGGATCGCTGCTCCTTGCGGCGACGCCCTTCACGGGCCCCACGGGCGCCATCTGGATCATCGGCATGCGCTTCGTTCAGGCGATCGGCGGCGCCTTCCTCTTCGCCAACGCGCAGGCCATCCTCACCGATGCCTTCCCGCCCGAGCAGCGGGGTCTCGCCTTCGGCATCAATGGCGTCTCCTTCCTGGCCGGACAGTTCATCGGGCTGGTGGTGGGCGGCATCCTGGCTGCCATCAACTGGCGGCTGGTCTTCTTCGTGAGCGTGCCCGTGGGGCTCGCCGGTACCATCTGGGCCTATCTGCGCCTGGAGGAACTGGGGACGGTCAGCCACGCCCGGATCGACTGGCCCGGCAACCTGAGCTTTGCCGTGGGTCTCACGGCGCTCCTCATCGGGATCACCTACGGGATCCAGCCCTATGGCGGCCAGACCATGGGCTGGACCAACCCCTTCGTGCTCGCGATGATCGGCGGCGGCCTGCTGCTGCTGGCCCTGTTCCTGCGGATCGAGCGTCGCTCGGACCACCCGCTCTTCGATCTCGACCTGTTCCGGATCCGCGCGTTCAGCGCGGGCAATCTCGCCGGCTTCCTCGCGTCGCTCGGGCGGGGCGGGCTGTCCTTCATGCTGGTGATCTGGCTGCAGGGGATCTGGCTGCCGCTGCACGGCTACTCGTTCGCCGACACGCCCCTGTGGGCGGGCATCTACATGCTCCCGCTCACCCTGGGGTCGCTGCTCTTCGGGCCCCTGTCGGGATACCTCTCGGACCGGTTCGGGGCGAGGCCGTTCGCCACCGGGGGCATGCTGGTGGCCGCCGCCGCCTTCCTGGGCCTGGTCCTGCTGCCGGTGGACTTCCCGTACTGGGCGTTCGGGGGCCTGCTGCTGGTGAGCGGGATCGGCGCGGGCCTGTTCATGTCGCCGAACATGGCCGGGATCATGAACAGCGTGCCCGCCCGCCAGCGGGGTGCGGCGGCCGGCATGCGGACCACCTTCCAGAACACCGGCATGGTGGTGTCCATCGGGGTGTTCTTCACCCTCATGATCGCGGGCCTGGCGGCCTCGCTCCCCGGGACTCTCTACCGAGGACTCACCGCTCACGACGTGCCGGCCGCGGTCGCGGCGCAGATCTCGCACCTGCCGCCGGTGGCGAGCCTCTTCGCCGCGCTGCTCGGCTACAACCCGATGACCACGCTGCTGCCCGCTTCGGTCCTGCATGCGCTCCCCGCCGCTCAGGCCCAGGTTCTCACCGGCAAGGAGTTCTTCCCCCGGTTGATCTCGGCGCCGCTGCAGCAGGGCCTCGCGGTCGTGTTCATCGCCGCCGCCCTCATGGCGATCGTCGCGGCCTGGGCCTCCTGGCTCCGCGGGGGACGTTACGTCCACGAGGAGGTCGCGGCGCGGGATCTCGGTGCCATCAGGGCGTCCGACGCCGTCGCGGTGCTGGCCGACCCGCGGCCGGGGCTTGACGTGGTGGGCTCCGTCGACCGAAGCGGCGGGCGCGACACGTGAGCATGCGGCGGGGGGCCGGGGGCGCCGGGGGCGCGACGGGATGGGGGCTGATGCGCTCGTTCCGCCGGGACGAGTCGGTCACTTCCCAGCGGCTGTCCGCGGGCATCCTCCGGCGCATCGCGCGTTTCGCTGAGCCCTACCGGCGGATGCTGGCCGTGTTCCTCGGGCTGATCGTGCTGGACGCGCTGATGAGCGCGGCGAACCCGCTCATCTACCGGGCCATCATCGACGATGGCATCCTGCCCCACCACGCGGGCGTCGTGGTCGACCTGGCGCTCCTGCTCGCCGGCCTCGCGCTGGCCGACGCGGCCCTGTCCCTGTGGCAGCGCTGGATCTCCGCGCGGGTTGGCGAGGGCCTCATCTTCGACATGCGCACGAAGGTGTTCGCGCACTTCCAGCGCATGCCCATCGCGTTCTTCTCGAGAACCCAGACCGGTGCGCTGGTCAGCCGGCTCAACAACGACGTGCTGGACGCGCAGCAGGCGTTCACCGACACGTTCTCATCGGTGGTCGGCAACGTCATCGGCGTGGTGATCACCATCGCGGCCATGCTGCTGCTGTCCTGGCAGATCACCCTGGTGGCGCTCGCGCTGCTGCCGCTCATTCTCCTGCCGGCTCGCTGGGTGGGGCGGCGGATCCAGGCGATCACCCGGGAGAGCTACAACCTCAACGCGAAGATGATCTCGATGATGACCGAGCGCTTCAACGTCGCAGGGGCGCTCCTGGTCAAGCTGTTCGGCGAACCGCTGCGCGAGATCCGGAGCTTCGAGGAGAAGGCGGGCCGGGTGCGCGACATCGGGATCACCCAGGCCATGTACACGCGGGTCTTCATGGCCGCGATCCTGCTCACCGCCGCGCTCGCCACCGCGCTGGTGTACGGCTGGGGCGGCGTGCTGGCGGCCGGCGGCGCGCTGCAGGTCGGCACGGTGGTCGCGCTGACCGCCTACCTGAACCGGCTGTACGCCCCCTTGACGGCCCTCTCCAACGTGCAGGTCGACATCATGACCGCGCTGGTCAGCTTCGACCGCGTCTTCGAGGTGCTCGACCTGCAGCCCATGGTCGCCGAGAAACCGGACGCCGCGGCGATCCCGGACGGCCCGGCCACCATCGAGTTCGACCACGTCGACTTCAGCTACCCGAGGGCGGAGGAGGTGTCGCTGGCCTCGCTCGAGTCGGTCGCGGTCCTCGACCAGGCGCCGTCCCAGCAGGTGCTATTCGACGTGTCGTTCACCGCCCGGCCGGGCCAGCTCGTGGCCCTGGTCGGCCCCTCGGGCGCCG